>CAXTCQ010000064.1:0-22366 GCA_964242965.1 uncultured Calothrix sp.
AGGAAAAGGGGCTACTTCTAGTCTATACCCTAACCGCCTTGGCGGTTGCTATAATCTCAATTATTTTCACGAAATATAACTATTTAAGCTACAGAACGAGTTATCTAAAGAATATTTTTCAGCTTGCCCGACAGGAGCCTCCCACTGTATTCCGTACCCGGAATCAGTGGGGAGAGGAATGGAGTGGGAATTACGAAACGTTTCCTGAGTGCGTTTTTGCTTTGGCAAAAATAAGGATGGAAACAGTTGAGTAATTCCCGCTCTTATTAATTGCTGTATGCATAGCCATCCTGACGATGTGTTACCGAGCAATATTTGTGATTGATTCCTGTAACTAATCCTTTCTTGGTTGAGATATCAAAACTTCCACTGGCTCGACACATAACACGACCTAAATATTTACCTATCTTTTTACCCTTGGTCACGTCTGCACGGATAATATCTCCTGTCTGAAATCCGAAATGAATTTTGATTCTAGACCTGTGACATTTTGGGAAACCGAACTTGTCCGTGCTACAAGACTGCCTTACCCCATGACCCATTGCTTTAATTAGCAATGGCTGATTAATTAGTACTTTCAAAGTATCAACATCTCCAACACAAGCAGCGTCGATCCAATGAGCTTTTGGTAGTTCTAAACGGCTTCGATTAAACTTTGTTTTACCTCCTGAACCAGTAGTAACAGGTAATCCAGTTTCTTTGAGTCGATTCAATAACGACCATCGTGTTGAATTAACTGCTGCTGCATCAATCAGCGGTGTTTTGGCTTGAGATGAAATTTTTTTCAAAACTTCTGGTTTTTTAGCCAAAAACTTTTCGATATCCTGTATCCCTTTTTTGATATTACATTTTTCACAAGCTAAACATAAATTAGAGATTCTGTTAGTTCCTCCTTTAGCTTTGGGATGAATGTGTTCCACCTGTAATGGAAAGCCTTTAACGCTGCAATACGAGCATTTTCTATCCCACTTCTCAAGTAAATATTCTCGAACTTCGTAACCTACTAATTCACCTTGTTGATACTCGACCCCAGATATTTCGGGATTTTCTAATTGTTGCAAATCGAATCTAACTAGCTCTTGTGATATCCCGGTAATGGGAACGAATTTGATTAGTTTGTTTACAATGGTAATAGTTGTTTCGACTCGGTGCTGTAAACTAGGCGCTAACCACCCTTTCCGTCTCGCACGATTTAAGAATCGAGCCTGACGATACCGAGTGTGCCTATTTCTTCTTCCACGTCGCAAAGCACTGCGAGTTAAGAGCGACTTTTGGATTGCATATCCCCGATGAGATAATTCTGCACCCCAAATTACATTAGGTCCCTGTGTCAAAGCAATGCCAGTTATTTTAGAGCCTGGATCTATTTTTAGTTGAATATCTGAAGTGGGTTTGGTCGATTCTGTTTTTAAGATTAAAGTTAGCGGGTATTTACGAAATATCGCGGCTTTTCCGTCTCTTAACAATTTTCTCGCAACTCCCGGATGAATGGGATTACAAGGTTTTGCGTTGGTATCAATTAGTAAAACAAAGTTGGACATAAGTCCCTCCAATTACTTGGGTAATGTTAGCTTCGTCAATGTTCTAAACGCTTGTTAGGTTAGCCACACTTCCTTAACCCTCGTATAGATGTTTAATGGCTAACGACAGTGCTGAATGGATACCCACGTATAGTGGACGGTCTAGCTAAGCAACCGTAGGTGTCGTGACGTAAAGAACGTAGTCAATTAAGACTGAGACTGGTCAACTGAGCCTGCTTAAACTCTGAGGAATTTATTCAAGCCCCCACTATATCGCTATTGCGATTAGTGGCGGGTTGTTGACAAGCATGGATTAAACAAAAGCGAACAACCTAGTTTACTGGAGGCTGTAGTGGTTTGTTAGAGTGTCTCTTAATTGGGAGCTTGACAACTGTGCGTCCGTGGGCAATTTGCTTTTTTCTAAGATCGTCAAATATTGCTTTTAGGTCATAGTTGAAGGATTTTGCGTATTCCTCCCTGTACTTATGAATTTCTTCAATAATTTCGTCCTTATACATAATAGTTACTCTCCTAGAGGCTCAAATCGCATGAACTCATAAGGCGTACAAACAAATGGTAACTTATATCCAAGCTCCGAACTAACTTGAGATAGCTTTCTTTGAATTTGGGCATTTGCCATGTGTTTACAGTTCCATGTTAGGAGATAGTCTAAATCGTAAACCGTTGCAAGCGCCATATGTAAGGCATCATTAGAGGCTTTAGGTGGTAGGTTACTCTGCTGCAAAAATTCCTGTGCAAGTTCCATAGCTTCTTCTGTTAGATCCAGAAACGTTAAGGACTGTAATAAGTTCAGCCTTTGAACAGCGATTTTTGAATCTCCCATTGCTGCTTCGTCCTCAACAATTTCTGAGGTATAAAGGACAAGTAAGCTACAATACTCATCCCACCAGTCCTGAGTAACTTTGATATTGGCAGCAAGAATTAGGTTGTCCGTTGGTCTAGCGGTAAGATAGCCAAGAATACTAGTCTCGATGTAAACGGTTTTACTCATGTAAGCAGAAAATTAACTAACTCATCATCAATATTATTTGAGGTACAGTTATTTTTGGTTTAGCTCTAATAAACTCTCTTATTTCTCCCTTCCAAGTTCATACTGTGAAACTATAACTACAGGCGCTCGGCAGGTATTAGTGTGGATGTAAAGTTTACTTAGTGTAGCTGAACAGGAACTTTAAAAATCCCTTGCAAAAAAATCAGGACTTACACAAAAACCCCAATTTATCAGAGGTTGGGGGATATTCAAGGAATAGAACACTTAGTTTTTCGTATAGTGTGCGTAAGTCCTAAAAATAAAAGGGGTTTTTAGATTAAATGTATGATTTTCAGAACATTTAAGGAAAACCCGCTTCTTATATGTTAGAAATATCGCATAATTTCTTCAAATTAGTATGATTACAGATTCCGCCAAACATAAACGCGCTTATCAAAACCACCGCTAGCAAGAGTTTGCCCGTCGGAACTAAATGCTAAAGCACTTACCCAGTCCGAGTGTGCGTATAAGCTTGTAACTAATTCACCTGTATTCAAGTTCCAAATTTTAATCCCGTCGCGTCCACCACTGGCAAGAGTTTCACCATCGGGATTCAGCGCTAAAGTATTTACCCAATCATTATGACCCGTCAGGGTTTGTTGCAGTCTCTCACTACTTAGATTCCATAATTTAATTGTGCGATCGCGGCTGGCACTAATCAATGTCTTGCCATCGCTGGTAAATGTCATACTGCTAACTGTATTGCTATGAGCAACAAATGCACGGATAACTTGCCCTGTACTTAAATCCCACAGTTTGACTACACCTTTGGTATCACCACTCGCTAAAGTTTGACCATCGGGACTAATCGCTAGCGAAAAAATCGAGTTGTCGTATTTTGCTAACGTTGCTAAAGGTCGTCTCTGTAACAAATCCCACACACGAATACCATCAATCGCACCGCTGACTAATATCTTGCTATCGGGTGTCACAGCCAATGACATAACATTACTAGTATGGGCAACGAAAGAGCGCAAAAAGTTATTATCGCGCAAGTTCCAAAGATTAATCGAATAATCGCTGCTACAACTAGCAAGGGTTTGACCATCGGGTGAAATTATTAACGATTGCACAGCTGTTTTGTGCGCTTTGTTAATTACTCCCTTTTTTCTGCCTTTGATTGCATCCCACAACAAAATTAGACCATCGCTTTCCGCACCACCACTGACAATAGTTTTACTATCGGGGCTGAAAACTAACGATTTGACTGTTCCGGTATGTCCGAGCAGAGTAAAAACTAACTGCGGATTGTTAAATTTTTGACCTCGTTGGATAATTGGTAGAGTATTTGGAGTTGAGTTTGGTCGCAATCGAGGTGTATCGAGCGCGGCAGCACTTACCTTTAAAATTGAAAAATATGGCAATTGCGACAATTGCAGGACAAAAGCTGCTGCCATTGCCAAAACAAAATAAGGGCGAATTCCAAAATTGCCCTCAACATTACGCTCACTCCTCACGGTCGTTCCTCACATAATTAAATACGGGCATATACACAGTATATTTCCCATATCTAAAGGTGAGTTACCAATTATTTAGTCAAAAAACACAAATTTAATAACTTAATAAATTGCTATTTTTGTAGTACGGTGCATTACAAACAATAACACACCCTTACCCTTTTCCCTTTTCCCCTTCCCCCTCTTCACTGGGGTGGTTTCTTCTTAGAAACGCTCAACATTGGTAAAGCCGAACTGGAGGAGCGAGAAGGTAAATACCTTTGTACTACTGGCGGCTCCTCTTCAGGTAATGGAGGCTGGTACTGTTGTCCGCGCCATAATCGCCACATTAGCGTCAAACCAGTTGTTCCTAAACCAAAAGCGAACAAAGACCAGCTATCATCTAACCCACCAATCACCGCGTCGATTACACCCATCGTAATCAAAACGCTAATTAGGGGTTCTCTTCGGTAAGATGATTTTATCAAACGAGGTAATGCAATCATCACAGCTTAATTTCTTTTAACTTTTTGTATAAATTTACTTAGAATACCTCAACCGCAGTTGGCGTTTGGGATGAAAGCCCGTTCGGTAATTATAATTTCCATATCTGGGATAATGGAGTATTAAATTTAACCTTTTACGGGTAGTGTCCCAATAAGATAGCACTAATGTTACTGCTGATAGAGGACATTTAGCCAATAATTAGTTCATGATTGAGTTGGGATAGTTCAAAACCAGCTGAAATATCCAGCTGGCTCTGAATCATCTTATTACTAGCTTACAACTTGTACGTTGGGCTTTCCGGCAATGTTATTTCAAACCGAGCCATGATAGCACTCCTTTGTCGGTGACATATTCTATCACAACAATTAAGAGAAAGCCGATCATTGCAGCTCGACCATTTAAACGCTCGGCATATTCATTAAATCCAAACTTCGGTTCTTCGAGTTTGGGGGAAACGGTAGGCTGTGGTTGTGTCATTGTTAACAAAGCCCCTGATTGCAAGCTGAAGTTTAAAGTGATTTTCAAAAGAGAAAGTTAGGTAAGGGAAGCAATATATACTTCTTAACCAAATTTACGTTGCACAGTGATGGTGCTGAAAACAGCATCTCCGCCAAAGCAACTTAGCACGTCAAGCTTGTTTACAACAATTAATTTTTCTTTATATATTTTATAATTATTGGCTAAATAGTCAAGAGCAATGGTTTTTATGAGTGTTAATCGTTTTGTATCGGCTCGAAATACAATAGCGTATCTTTGATGTCAAACTGGCTTCTTTGAGATTGAGAAACTAAACTAAAGCAAAAACAAATCAGAGGCAGTAAATGGAAATTGGTGTTCCCAAGGAAACTAAAGACCAAGAGTTTCGAGTGGGGTTGAGTCCTTCCAGCGTGCGAGTGTTGTTTGAAAGCGGTCATACCGTTTTTGTGGAAACTTCATCGGGTGATGGTGCTGGATTTAGCGATGACGACTATAGAAATGTTGGTGCCCAGATAGTGCCAACACCAGAGGAAATATGGAGCCGCGAGTTAGTCGTAAAGGTAAAAGAGCCACTAGTATCCGAATATAAATATTTACAGAAAGAGCAAATCTTATTTACTTATTTACACTTAGCCGCCGACCGCAAGTTGACCGAGCATTTAATGGATTGTGGAGTGACTGCGATCGCATACGAAACCGTCGAGCAACCTGGGGCAAACCGCTTGCCACTGCTTGCACCAATGAGCATCATTGCCGGACGCTTGTCGGTACAATTTGGGGCAAGATACCTCGAACGCCAACAAGGGGGACGCGGTGTACTGTTGGGTGGAATACCCGGCGTGAAACCAGGTAAAGTTACAATTTTGGGCGGTGGTGTCGTTGGTACGGAAGCCGCTAAAATCGCCGTTGGTATGGGCGCATCGGTACAGATTTTGGATGTTAATGTCGAGCGGTTGAGCTACTTGGAAACACTATTTGGTTCCCGCGTCGAACTGCTTTACAGTAACTCAGCACATATTGAAACTGCTGTCAAGGAAGCAGATTTACTTATTGGTGCAGTACTGGTGTTAGGAAGAAGGGCACCGACATTAGTTAAACGCGAACTAGTACAGCAAATGCGTCCCGGTTCGGTAATTGTGGATGTGGCAGTTGACCAAGGCGGTTGCGTGGAGACTTTGCACCCCACATCGCACACCAATCCAGTTTATATCGAAGCGGGCGTAGTTCATTACGGCGTACCCAACATGCCCGGAGCAGTACCCTGGACAGCAACCCAAGCTTTGAATAACAGTACGCTGCCTTACGTACAGCAGTTAGCAAATTCCGGTTTAAAAGCTTTGGAAACTAACCCTGCATTAGCTAAAGGTGTGAACGTACAAAATCATCGCTTGATACACCCTGCGGTGCAAGAAGTATTTCCCGACTTAGTTAGTTAGGAAGGCGAATAAAATTATTGTACGGTGCGTTACACTTCGTTAACGCACCGTAAAACATTGTAGAGACGCGATACCCAAGCGTCTTTATTCTAGGTCTTTTTCTACTTCTCGTAACTTGGATAAAATTCGTCAAAGATTATTCAGGTAGTTTATCGATTATTTGCGATGCTGCATCGAAATATTCGGAAGCAATTTGTAAATTATTTATTTTATCGCCTAAAATGCGATTTTGATAGGCAACACCAAGATAATTGAGTGTGGCACCCCATTCGGTTACAAATTTGCTTTCCTCGAACACTTCTAAAGCAGCACGGTAACATTCAATCGCAACTTCTAGATTCGTTACTTTTTCCCCAAAAATCCGTTTTGAATAAATATTGCCAAGGTAATTCTGAATTTCTGCCCATTTTTGCGGAGATTTATCGCGTCGAAATCCCCTGAGTGCAACTTCGTATCCCGCGATCGCAATTTCTAAGTTATACTCTTGATTCCCACCGGGAAACTTTTCAATTAAAGTACTAAAATTTGCAATGTCTGCGGCGATACTTTGTGCGATTTCGGGCTTGACAACAATTAACGTACTTGTTGCCCAATCATCAAGGGCTTGAGCTAAATCAATATTTAGCTTATCCAAATTAGCTTCAAGCAATTGGTAAATAACTTGTGTATCGCCATTACTACGTGCTGTAGCCCGCAATACTTCACCCAAAAAATCTAAGTATTCAGCAGGTATAATATCCGAACCAGAATTACTCAATGCCTCAGTCAGGGATAAGGCAATACTTTTGAGAAATTTAGCAGCTTGGTTTTCGCCAATATCGAAGAGCATTGTTGCAAATTGGCGCAGCATCAATACTAGTCGCGTATTGATTAAATGTTGATGAGCGTGTAAAATCTCCGCTTCTGTACCAGTAGGACAATTTAGCAGCGCTTCAATCAATTGCATATAGGTAGAAAATACATCTTCGCCAGAGTTATCTGAGCGTGCGTCTGGTGTTAATATCTGTTTGAGTTGTTTTGCCAAATTTCGCAGAAAATCAGCCGTCCCCAATGCACCTTTTTCGGTTGCTCTAGCTGTTGCCTTCTCCATGAATGTGATTAAATTTGTATCAACTAATTCAATATTGGCTTGCAATAGAGCTAATTCTTCGCCACTCGGACACCGCAGTAACTCTCGAATCAGAGTCATATACGCCCGAAGACGGTTTCGATCCATTCAGGGCTAACCTCAGTGAATAAATAAATACATATATTAATTTATACAAATACTCCATTTAACTCCAGGCTAAGTTGATACATTCTTAAGAAAGGGGAGTAGGGAGTAGGGAGTAGGGAGTTAAGAGTTAGGAGTTAAGAGTTAAGAGTTAGGAATGAATAATGAATAATGACTTCTAACTTCCGACTTATAACTTCTGACTTCTAACTTCTGACTTCTGACTTCTGACTTCCAACCAATAACTAATGACTAATACAGTTAAGATAAAAGAAGCTGTATTTAGATTTGTATAGTTAGGAATATGTTGTTATGGCTCCCGCAGTTTTGATTCAAAATCTAAAAAAGCGCTATGGGACATTTGAAGCTGTAAAGGATATCTCCTTTGTGGTGCAACCAGGGGAAATTTTTGGTTTGCTTGGTCCGAATGGTGCGGGAAAAACAACTACTTTGCGTGCTTTGTGTACTCTCACGACACCCGATGCAGGCAAAATCGAAGTATCGGGTATTTCGGCAATCGATAATCCCAAAGCAGCGAGGCAGCGCTTAGGGTATGTAGCGCAAGAAGTCGCACTCGATAAAGTGTTGACTGGGCGAGAATTGCTACAATTACAAGCGGCGTTATATCATTTACCCAGCGCTCAAGCAAAGCAGCGAATCGACGTAGTATTAAATTTACTTGGCTTGCAGGAATACGCTAACAAAAAAACTGGTACTTATTCGGGTGGATTACGCAAGCGTCTGGATTTGGCTGCGGGGTTACTCCACGCACCCGATGTACTGGTTTTAGATGAACCGACAGTCGGACTTGATATTGAGAGTCGGTTTATTGTTTGGGAATTTTTGCGGAAGTTGCGCGAAGCTGGGACAACGGTCTTAATTACCAGTCATTATCTCGAAGAAATTGACGCGCTTGCGAATCGAGTGGCAATAATTGACCGTGGACTGCTTATTGCCGAAGGTACACCATCCGAATTAAAAGATAAAGTCGGAGGCGATCGCATTACGCTTCGCATCCGTGAATTCTCTCCACCAGAAGAAGCCGAAAAAGCGAAAGATTTGCTAAAGTCTTTATCATTTGTACAAGAAGTAATTATTAATACAGCACAGGGAAATTCCCTCAATTTGGTTGTCACACCGCAAAACGATGCCTTAATCAACATTCAGCAAACCTTAAATAATGCAAGTTTGCCCATGTTTGGCATTGCCCAGTCGCGTCCCAGTCTCGATGATGTTTACCTCGCAGCTACAGGAAGCACTTTGATGGATGCCGAATTAGCAGCAGCATCCAACCGCGACCCCAAAGCTGAGAAAAAGCAAAATATGCGGTAAGTGGGAGTTAGGAGTTATGAGTTAGGAGTTAAGAGTTAAGAGTTAAGAGTTAGAAGTTGTAAGTTAAGAGTTAAGAGTTAGGAGTTATGAGTTGTGAGTTACTAGAGGCGTAATTAATCACGTTTTTACAGACTTAGGAATTAATAGTTATTACCTTGGATTCTATTTTAATTCCTAACTCCTCAACTCCTAACTCCTAACTCCTCACTCCTTAACTCCTCACTCCTAACTCCTTACTCCTTAACTCCTAACTTCTTACTCATTAACTCCTAACTCCTCACTCCTAACTCCTAACTCTCAAAAATAATAAATACTTATGAGTGGCACTGTAATTCCTCCAAAATCAGAAATTAACTGGCAGCAAGTTGCATCACCGCAACTTTACACCGACACTGCACCCAACCAGTTGGGCGAAATCGTTCAAGAAACCCTAGCGCTAACGCGACGGTTATTTATTCAACTGCAACGTCGTCCTTCGACGCTGTTTGCAGGAATTATTCAACCCGTAATGTGGTTGGTACTGTTTGGAGCGCTGTTTCAAAACGCACCTAAAGGTATCTTTGGCAGTACAACCAACTACGCACAATTTTTAGGCGCTGGAATCATTGTATTTACAGCATTTGCAGGTGCTTTAAACGCGGGTTTACCCGTGATGTTTGACCGCGAATTCGGCTTTTTGAATCGACTACTGGTAGCACCTTTAGCATCGCGGTTTTCAATTGTGTTTGCATCCGCAATCTTTATTATTAGTCAGAGCTTGCTGCAATCAGCAGTAATTGTTGCCGCTGCTGCGTTTCTGGGGGCAGGTTTACCCGACGCAATCGGTTTGAGCGCGATCGCACTCATCGTTTTCCTACTATCATTGGGCGTTACTGCCATCAGCTTGGGTTTAGCGTTCGCTTTGCCGGGACACATCGAACTGATTGCAGTAATTTTTGTCACTAACTTGCCGCTACTTTTTGCCAGTACAGCACTAGCACCATTAGCATTCATGCCCAAATGGTTACAAATCGTCGCTACCCTCAATCCTCTTAGCTACGCAATCGAAGCGATTCGTTACCTCTACACCCACGCAACTTGGGGACTTAATAGCGTTGTCATGCAAGCATTTTGGGGCGATGTTACCTTTGGTGGAGCGTTGTTAGTATTGCTGGGTTTTGCAGTTGTAGCATTACTGAGTATTCAACCACGCCTACGTCAAACACTTTTGTAAAATAGAAATCATTACTTACTCGTACTTGAGGGGCAATAACTGTATGAAAATCCGATTGTTAGCATTATTCACCTTAGCAGGACTGGGCATAGCTAGTGCAACCGCACAACCAAGCAATGCCCAAATTGGCTTTCCTTCCAACCAAAGTACAAATCAGCAAAACTACGAGTCTAACAGCAACGACCCATTCGCCCAAGGTGTCGAACAAGGCAACTTCGGCGGTATTATGAATTTGATTCACAGAGCCAATCTTAACGGTGGTTACAATCCAGAATTTTTCACAGAACAGAGTCAACAACTTGACGAAGCAGCAGCAGCATTTCGTAAAAAACAGCAACAAATTCAACAAGGGGGAGTGCAACCTAGCAATCAACAAGGTTCGACAGTTATTAAACTCGAACCTTCAAGAAATTAGTATTTATTAATTTCATTTTGTGGGTGGGCAAAGATGCTCACCCATTTTTTTATATTTAAACGCACCCCACTCAATTATTAATAATTGTGGTAACGCATAAGACACAGCTTCAGAAAATTTGCTGTTTTTCAATACGCTATAGTTAGAACTTTTGATGCAACAACCCCAATTAGCACCAAAAGACCCAGCGTTCTACGAAAATAATTAACGCCTTGAAATAACTCCTCCCATGCCCAAGTAAACAAGGAGCCAAAAGCTACTGCGTCTAACCCTGTCTTGATTTCGCCGCTTGTAAAAATGAGACTTAGTAAACTAGCTACGCCCCAAACAATAATTGGCAAGTTTGGCGGTTGAGCCAAAACAATATCACCATTGCTGTCGCGGAAGACTTTATCGAATAATGTATTTTCCATTGTTTTAATGTAGCTCCTACAGATTAACTATACTTAGGAAAGCAGATTAGATGTGTTAAGTGCTGACCTCAGTTTGAATCAGACATCTGAATACTTTCTATCATAATTTCAAAGATCGAAAATCAACAAAAAAACGCCCTACTCAATTATACCTATAGTCCAATGATTGATTTATAAATATTGGAACATTGTAAATACAGTATTATTTCGCAAGCCGTCCACAACCGTAGAAGTTATATTGAGGTAATTATTAAAACTACTTGAATCAGACAATTGCGTAATGAGTGCAGCTAACATCCCGCACCAAGATATCACGTATAAAATTATCGGTGCAGCAATGCGCGTCCACAACCGTTTACCGCGAGGCTTGAAAGAAAAACATTATCAACGCGCATTAACGGTAGAAATGCAGAAAGAAGGATTATGTAGTATCGAAGAATATCACTTAGAAATTTTCGACGACAAAGTTTGGATAGGCAGACTTTATCTTGACCATTGGGTAAATGGTTGTGTAGTAGTAGAAGATAAAGCTGTCGCTCGTCCCCTTGGTGATAAAGAATTGGCTCAAGTTATTACTTATCTAGCAGCCACACAAGCCCAAGTCGGATTGTTACTTAATTTTGGCAGGAAGCGTCTGACATATAACCGTATTCTTCCACCAACAACAGTACAAGAAAATTGGCGAGAGGATATTAAGCCTTACTTGTGGGTGCCGAGGAATCAAAGGTACTTCGGGACAGTAGAGAGGGCAAATTGGCAAAGGATAGATTTGGGGACGGAGGAAAGTGATGATAGTTTGGATCAAACAACGGATGAAAGCGTAAGCACCTAATAAATTCGTGTGCACACAAACAATCTATCCGTTACCTCCACACCCGTCACCAAACCTATCCCTGACAAAAAATACATCCGTTGCCAGCCCCCACCCCACACCCCAAGCAATATCAGCCCAAAATACCTACAGCCCCAAAGCTGCCAAAACATCACCTGCGTGACTCGCGGTACTAACAGCAGAATCAACGTGAACAATTTTACCGCTGCCATCGATAACATAAGTTACACGCTTGGCATAACCACCACCATCAACATCGTAAGCCTTGATTAAGCTGTGATTAGTATCGGCTAAGAGAGGAAAGTTGAGATTGTATTTTTGGGTAAATGCTTGGTGCGAAGATTCATCATCTGCACTTACTCCCAACACAACCACATCTTTATTTTGATATTCGGTTCGAGCATCGCGGAAGCTACAAGCTTGCTTGGTGCAACCTGGCGTGTCATCTTTAGGGTAGAAGTACAAAACTACGGTTTTACCTTGGTAATCAGACAACGAAACGGTGTTGCCATTGGTGTCTTTGACTGTAAATGCAGGTGCATCGGTTCCAACTGCTAAAGCCATAATTAACCTTCCCTGTATGCTGATTGTGAATGCACTTGAAATTTTACAATAATTTACAATGATTAAAACAAAAGTTAGGAAGTAGGGAGTAGGGAAACAAAAGGGGCAAGGATGACAAGGAAGAATTCTTTTTTATCTCCCCCATCTCTCATGTCTCCCAACTCCCAACTCCCAACTCCCCCCGGATTAAATATGTCTACTTTTAATTTCCAAGACCAAAAACCGTTTGTTTATTCGAGTCCGACTCTTAAACGTGCCGAGCGATCGCTTATTTGTTCGCCATTTAAACTTGATTTATTTGCCGCAATGCAATGCGATCGCGTAGCCATTGGTGAAATTACTGGTAATGCAGGTATTGAAAAAAATTACACAAAACAGCCATTATCAGAATTAACCACCGATACCGAACTAGTATGGTTAATTCAGGTTGGCGTGTTACGGCGCGAAGTCGATGGTCAGGGAATTACCGATAGTTTTCGCCTCACTCCTCTGGGACGGCAATTAGTTGAGCAATTTCAAACCCAACCTTGGCGTTCGCCGACTTTAAGCGATCGCTTTCATGAAACCGTAACTCGTTGGTTGAGAATACCCTTCTAGAATTAGAGGGTAATGAGTTATGAATGAAGGATAAAAGGGAACAATAAATACGGAAACGTCAATTATATTCATGAAATCTTTATGTGGTGTCATTTGTTAGTTGCCAGGTGTCCTTGGTCAGTTGTCAGTTGTGAAAAGCAAAATGCTAAATAACTACTGACTGCTGACCGCTGACCGCTGACTACTGACCACTGGCAGCAAAGCTACTGTGTTCCCTTTTCAGTTCAAGACTCGGACTCGACCTCAAAATTAGATAGTTAATTATGAAAGCAATTATGGTAGTGGGTACTACATCCCACGCAGGGAAATCACTGATAACAGCTGCTATTTGTCGCATTTTATCGCGCCGTGGCTGGCGGGTGGCTCCATTTAAAGGTCAAAACATGGCTTTAAATGCTTATGTGACAGCGAGCGGTGGGGAAATAGGTTATGCTCAAGCCGTGCAAGCTTGGGCAGCAGGTGTAGTACCTTGGGTGGAAATGAACCCAATTTTGCTTAAACCTCAAGGCGATATGACTTCGCAGGTCATTATTAAGGGTAAGCCAGTTGGTAAAGTTACCGCTTCCGATTATTACGAACAATATTTTGATTTAGGTTGGCGAGCAATTGAAGAGTCGCTACAACATCTACAAACCGAATTTGATTTACTAATTTGTGAAGGTGCCGGTAGTCCTGCTGAAATCAACCTGAAGCACCGCGACCTAACCAACATGCGGGTAGCAAAATATTTAAACGCTTCGACAATACTAGTAGTTGATATCGACCGAGGTGGTGCTTTTGCTCACGTTATCGGGACGCTGGAATTACTCGAACCCGAAGAACGCGCTTTAATTAAAGGTGTTGTAATCAATAAATTCCGGGGACAGCGATCGATTCTCGAACCGGGTATAAAATGGTTGGAAGAACGCACGGGTATTCCTGTTGTTGGGGTTATTCCTTACCTCGAACAGGTATTTCCTGCCGAAGACTCGCTCGATTTGCTCGAACGCAAACCACACAAAGTGGGCAGCGACCTTAATATTGCAGTGATTCGTCTGCCGCGCATTTCTAACTTTACCGACTTTGACCCGCTCGAATCCGAACCGACTGTATCAGTAAAATACCTGAGTCCAAAGCAAGATTTAGGACATCCCGATGCAGTGATTCTTCCGGGTACTAAGACTACTATCCCCGATTTGTTGCTGATGCAAAAAAGCGGTATGGCAGAAGCAATCCAACACTACGCGGCTTCTGGCGGTACAGTTTTAGGGATTTGTGGCGGATATCAAATCTTAGGACAGATGATTGCCGACCCTGAAGGTATCGAAGGGCAAGCAGGTAGATTCCAAGGGTTAGGATTGTTACCGATTAAAACTGTGATCACCGGGCAGAAAATAGCTCGACAGCGCCAAGTATCTTCAAACTTTCCGCAAATGGGTTTACCTGTAGCTGGATTTGAAATTCACCAAGGGCGATCGCGCATTGAAATTCCCACCAATGAAACTCAAGCCTTCCAGCAACTATTCGATGACCCCAATTTAGGCTTGGTTGATAGCTGCCAATCGGTATGGGGTACTTACCTACATGGCATTTTTGATAACGGTCCCTGGCGACGTGCTTGGCTAAATCGCCTGCGTCAGCAACGCGGTTTAAAATCTCTACCCACCGGTGTTGCCAATTACCGCGAACAGCGCGAAAATCTTTTAGACTCGCTTGCTGTTGAAGTCGAGCGGCATTTAGATTTAACACCGTTTTTATCATCGTAGTAATTAATTGTAATAGTTATATGGCTGTTCGCGTCCGTTTTTTGCCTGATGATGTCACAATTGATGCCAAAGTTGGTGAATCTTTACTTGATGTCGCCGATCGAGCAGGTGTATTTATTCCAACGGGCTGTTTAATGGGTTCGTGCCACGCTTGTACTGTCGAGTACGAAGACGGAAAAATCGTCCGTGCCTGCATTTCTTCAGTACCTCCCGGACGCGAAGAGTTAACGATTAACTTGTTTAGCGACCCAACTTGGTAGTGGAGAGTGGGGAGTAGCGAGACAAGGGAGATAAGAGAGACAAGAGAGACAAGGGAGACAAGGGAAAAATTTAACCTCCCATCTCCCCCTACTCCCTACTCCCTACTCCCTACTCCCTCTTTCGCATCAAGTGTATATTGCTTAAAGCGTTCTAAACTGTCTTGCAAGGTAGATTCGACAACTCGTCCCAGAAACAAGTTATCCATGATTTTACCGAGAATGCCGGGAATGGCGTAGGCAACGCTTAATTTCACAATACTACTGGTTTTGCGGTCGTAAAAGCGGATTGCACCACGATTTGGCAGTCCATCTATCGATTCCCATTCGATAATTTGATTGGGAATTTGTTTGAGAATACGCGATCGCCAACTAAATTCCAAGCCACCAGTACTTAGTTTCCACAAGGATAGTTGGGGATTGCCTTCAAGAATTTTTACCGATTCGATCCATTTCATCCAACGCGGCATTTGCTCCAAATCTGCCCACAGACTCCAAACTAGTTCCATCGGAGCCTCGACTTCCACCTGTACGGTATGCTCTAACCAATCTGACATTTGATTTTAGATTTGTAGGGAGTAGGGAGTAGGGAGTAGGGAGTAGGGAGTAGGAAGGAGCCTAACGAGTTCGCGGGGTGGGGTTAGGGAGTAGGAAGTGAAGAAGGTGTAGCAATTATAAGGGATAAATAATTTTTTACTCCTTCTACTTACTCTATCTCCTGCACTCACTACTCCCCACTCCCTACTCCCTACTCCCTATTCCCTCAATTTTTAACTGTTTCTAAAATTACTTTCGCTGCCCGTCGTCCGGAAATTGTCGCACCTTCCATACTGTCAATATAATCTTGCTGAGTGTAACTTCCTGCTAAGAAAAAGTTTGAAATTGGTGTTTTTTGGTCAGGACGATATACATCCATTCCCGGTGCTTCACGGTATAGCGATTGCGCCAGTTTGACTACACTATACCAAGTCATATTCAATTCCCGCGATGAGGGGAACAATTCGTGGATTTGTTTGAGGGCATGTTGGACAATCTCTTCATTACTCTTTTTAATAAATTGATCGCCTGGTGTTAATACAACTTGCATCAACGAACCTTGTCCTTCGCGGTAGTAATCGGCTGGACTAGTTAACGCCAAATCAGCAAAACACGAAAAATCAACATCAGCGGAATATAGCAAATTATCGATTCCTGCTGCGTGTTCCAATTGTTTGCGTTCTTGGGCATCTTGGAGTTCTGTCACCCAACCATCAAACCGCAACTGTACTGTAGCAACGGGCACTGCCTTAAGTTTATAAATATTGTCGAATTGCCCCCATTTTCGCCATTCTTGCGGTAAAATACGGTGAATTCCCGGTAAGTCACAGGCAGCAACATATACATCTGCGGTGATATGTTCTTCAGTCTCACCGTTGCCAATTGCGATTCCCGTAACGCGGGTTTGCCCGTCAACTTCGCCGTGCTTAATTTCTCTTACTTGGCGGCGAGTGTAAATTTTCGTGCCTCGCGCTTCTAAGTAATCGAGGATTGGTTTATGTAAGTATTCGTAGGGTGAACCTTTGAGCATCCGCATTTGCGAGGCTTCTGTGCGTGTGGCAAATAGTAGGAAGATGGTCAGCATACACCGGGCGGAAATATTTTCGGTATCAATAAAGCCCAGCGCAAGGGCGATGGGGTTCCACAATCGCTTGAGGCTGTTATTATTGCCACCGTGACTGCGAAACCAGTCGGCAAAACTGATTTTATCGAGGTTGCGGACAGTTCGCATTGCTCCCTCGAAGTCTACCAAACCGCGCACAACTGGACTAGTACCCAGCGCTAAGGCATTTTGCAATTTATCCAAAGACGACAGCTGCGATGTGGTAAAAAATGCTTTTAACCCATTGAATGGGGCACCCGTAAAGAAGCGAAAATCAAGGGCACCTGTATGTCCACCTTTGTTGATAAAGGTGTGGGTATGTTCTTTCAGCAGGAAATTATTCAAACCACCTACCTTTTTCATCAGTTCAAACAGCTGGTAATAGTTTCCAAAGAAGACGTGCAAACCCATCTCAATGTGGTTGCCTTCACCATCTATCCAACTGCTTACTTTCCCACCGACAAACGGACGCGACTCAAAAATTTGAATTTCACAACCAGCATCTGCCAAATCTACAGCGGTTGCTAGTCCAGCCAGTCCCGCACCTACGATTGCAACACGCATTTCCTAACTTCCTTTTCAGCAATATTTACAAATTTTAACTGGATTGGGGTCGGAATTAGCGAGTTACTGGACTTTGGTTTTAATTTTTTAGTAAAAAAAGTGTGGAGGAGTCGGGAGTTAGGAGTTAGGAGTTAGGAGTTAAGAATTAGGAATTCTTGTCTTAAAAGCCACTAATCAATATATTTAGCCTTTAACCTTTCTCCTTTTCCCTTCATTGAATTGCTTTACTTGCTTCATCTGATACTTGTAAGCCTCGAATTAGTTCTCGAATTACGTCGGTTGCAGGTCTGCCAGTTTGCTGACAATACTGTTCGAGTCTGTCTGCTTCCTGTGCTGCTAAGTTAACAGTAATACGTTTAACAGCCCATTTTTTATTAGTCATTTTACCTTTTTTTATATCCTGTAAGAAATTCCACACACGCTTGAAGTAATAAAAATGCTACACGATTGTTGGGTCAGAAAAGTTTTCATTAATGCAAAAAGTTAGATTTTTCAAGGTGTTGGTCATTCTTTAATAAAATATGGAATTGAAAAATCATTGGTTGTGATTGTGACAGCAAAATTATTGCACACTGCTTTTATGCCAAATGGAACTATCAGCAGAATCAAAAATTCTGTTCGCAAAATTTTATAAATTTAATTTACATCTTGGCTGTCAAGCAAATAACGATTTCATAAAATCATCATCTTCAAGTCGATTTGAGCGTCTGACTAAATCAAGTTCTCCGAAGACTTCGGGTGAAAACATATGCCGTAATACTTGAAGATATGGTATTAGAGTATCAAATTGTTTGTCAGTCAAGCAGGAACGGATTTCTCGTTCTAGCAAATGCAGCATCTGACGAATTAGTTCCCACTGCACGTTGAATATTGGATAAAGCATCACGCACAAGGGAAATAACTCTTGTTGAATCGCTGCAACACTTCCTTCGAGAGTACATAGCCATAGATAGACTTGGAACATTTCTATATCTCGAATGCTCGATATTTTTATTTCTGGGTTGCTCAATAAACCAGAATGGCAGCGATAACTTGGGTAAAGCTCTGTAATTCTATGAGCTATTTTGCGAGCAAATTCTGTACTTCTTGGTAATAAATTTTGCACTGCGGTTAAGGCTGGCGAATTATAATCATGTTGAGCGGCAGCAACAGTCACACATTGCAACGGCATGTACAAGTGGTCATCGATAACCTTAAAATATCCTAGGATTATCGTGCGTTCCGACTCGGAAAGAGTTTGCAGCAGCATTTGGCTGGTGTAATGAAACTGCATACTAGCAAAGCCGATAACTCGCGGGTCATCTTTGGTATATTTTTTTCGCAATCCTCCCACCGACGCGCCGATTACTGTTGCTAACTGGCTGGGTGCAACTTGTTCGGTGTATATGTCTAAGGCTTTTTGATATAGCGGTTCACCCTGACGTGCTAATCGCATCACCATTGACAGTTGTCGTAAAGGTGCTTGTTTTGTGTAGACTTCCAATGTTTTCTCATAAATCTTAAAGGAATCTGCTGTTATTTCCCAAGGATTAATTAGGCTGGGTTCGATACGATGTCGGTCGATTTCTTGTGATAGCAGCATCTCAACTTTGTTCCAAGCTTGATGGCTAACAGTTCGTAACGACTTCATTAGCTTTTGGGCTGTTTGTTCGCGTCCAGCTTGCGATACTACATCTGTTAGATGCAGCATTTCTTGATTATCTTCGACTCGGCTAAAATCGTTATTAAGATTTTGTAAATATTTTTTAGCCCATTGTAAGGCTAAAGATGAAGTTGCTCCTTTATTCAATAAGTTAGGGCTTGGCTCTATTTCTTCTATTCTTCTTTTCATCATAATTTTGTTTGATTTTGATACTGTTATCTAAAATAATTTATAGTTTTGGTTTTTTCATTGTAACTCTTTGATTTTAATTATCTATAGTCTTTAAATAATTTTGATTTCAAGCTGACACAATCTAAGTATTTAGCTTCATGAAAAATTTATGAAGGTAAAGCTAATATTTCAAATATTCAATGATTTTAGTTGACAATTGATGAATTACTTACTAACGAATATATTGCAAAAAACTTTAGTTACATAACTGTGTTTTTACGGAAATAATCTATTTGAGGCAAAAATCAGATTTGTTGTGAATGGTATAAGTAAGTAGGTGAATGGTAAAAATCATCGCCCTTGGTTGGGGAGTAGGGAGTAGCGAGTAAGGTTGGGGTGATTAGGTTCATAGGGTTTTAGGGATTTTGCGTTTCGTTACATACTGCGTTTTTTTATGCCTATTTACTTACAAGCTTTGACGAAGGTTGCAACCATTTAAATATTCACCAATGCGAATGATGGGAACTATCACTTTATTATTAGCAGAAAGTACAGTTAATTTTTAGCCTAAAAACGTTATAATCGCTCGTTGATGAATGCAACAAGTTTGATTCTGGGTTAATTTCACTATCTGCGATCGCTTAGTTTAAAGCGATAAATCCAATATATTCAAACTTCCTACTTTTTCTCCTTCAATAATCACACCCACTCGCATTGGGGCAACATAATCTTGCCGATGTTTATAAGTTGGTTCTCTACTTGAGTTCTGAGGTTGCGTATAAACTTCAATTTGCTGCTCTTGAAGATTAACTACCCAGTAAACTGGAATAGCAGCACGCGCATAAATGCGCTTTTTGAAAGTGCGATCGCGTTCTAATGACAAATCAGCAATTTCTACAACCAAAGCGATATCTTGCGAGGTGGGATGACCTTCGAGATAATTGCGGGTATGACCGCGTATAACTGTAATATCGGGTTCGGGTTCGCTATCTTCTAGAGCGATTGGTGCTTGTGTATCTACATACCACCCGGAGGGAACAATTTTGTCTAAAGCATCACGAATCAACTTACTTGTAGCGCGATGCAGCGGATTTTTCGGCATTTTCTGAATTATCCACCCTTCCATCAATTCCACAGGGTCATCGGCGAGTATACCAAAACGAACCATGTCACGGTACTGTTCGACGCGCAACCGCCAAACTGGCTCTGTTGGCATTGACTTTTGGTCAATATTATAGATGTTGGAATCGGTCGAGGCAGACACAGTTTTACGTAGCGTCGATATGGTGAATTAATTCTACCATCTAGCTAAGAAATTTTAGAATCCGTCTAAAATTTCTAATTCACTACGTACCATTCACATTTATGACAAAGAATTTTAAATAAGTTGAGCAAGCTTTTTGGGCTTTATAATTTCAGGTTTCGTTCCAGCATTTTTAGATTCAATCGTACTATGCAATTGTTCAAGTCTAATTAGTTATTTTTTGCGAATCGTGGAATAAAGGAAAGAGTTCTTGTGTTAGGAGTTGGGAGTTAGGAGTTGGGAGTTAGGAGTTCTTGTGTTAGGAGTTGGGAGTTAGGAGTTAAGAGTTAGTAGTTAGGAGTTAAGAGTTAGTAGTTAGGAGTTAGGAGTTGTTAATTAGTATCTTTATCTTTTCCCCCTTTTCATATAGCTACAGCTATTGTTACCGCACCCGATAACCCTTGAGCGCGAAAAATTTGCTTGGGAACAATTAGATTGCAGTTGCTTACCTCTTTGCGACTTTGCGAACGGATACTTTGCTCAACGGGGGGGAACCCCTGCACGCAAGCGTCCTCCTCTGCGCGACATGCTAAAATTGCCGCAGCTTCGGCAACACTGGGAGTACCCACCTTATCCTTCACAACCTGCGACGGGTGCGGAACAATCACATTTTGTAAAACTTCAGCCGAAAAAGTCTTTAAAGGTAAATTACGCGATCTGCAAAATTCGATTAACGCAGCTTTATTCTCGATAGTGGCAAATCCAGCGATACCATCGAAGATGGTTGCCCGTGGCATCGCACTCGACAATAATTGATGTTCTACAAATATATGTTCTATAGCCATCTCGATTAATAAATGCTCGGTTTTGCTGTTGCACCCAATGCCAACCCAGAAAACGCGATCGCAGAAATTACCCGAAATCGGTAAAAATTGATTGACGATATTCTCATCCATAAAACACTTATGCTTATTGAATTAGTATTCTACAAAGAATAAAAACAGCAGAAGAAACAGTATTAATTGCTACAAATTATCAGCTTAGTTGTAATTTTTACTTTAAAAACAACTGTTAAGGTAAAGATGTTTAGATATTTTTTGTAAGTATGCTAGTTGCCTATCTATAACTAAAAACTAGGTATTAAAATGACATTGAGTAGTGTGGGTAAATGTTGAACAAATGCGAGATAGCGTCTGGGTAACTAGGTTGCTAGCAATTTCTCTAGTCGTCTTGGCTGCGATTGTGCTGCTAGTAGGTGGTAAAGATATCGAAAATTCTAATCAAACTGTATCGATGCCTTCAGACCAGGCAGTTTGGAATCCGGCAAAGGTACAGTATCAATCTAATGCAAAGCCAGTCGGACAACCGAAAATTAGCAAACCGCTTGAAAATAAAGTTAATTCTCAGCAGCAACCAAAACCGCAACCGACACCAAAGACAAATCCTGTTCCTACGATAGTAGTACCAAAACCTGCGTTTGCGACTACTAGCGCTTTTAAAAGCTATAAACCTGAATATGTTGTCGCTTGGGCTGACTCAAGTAATTACGGTGATAGATTTGCTGTGGATGCTAATGGTGTACCCCTCCAAAACCAGCCAATTATCGTACTTCACGAAACTTCCAATTCCGCACAAAGCGCTGTCAACACATTTAAAACTAACCATACCCAGGACGAAAATAAGCAAGTTAGTTATCATACATTGATTGCACGTACTGGACTAGTTGTTTATTTAGTACCACCAGACAAGCGGGCTTTTGGTGCAGGTAACTCAGTATTTGAAAGTCTCTACGGTATTGAAACGGTGCAAACCAACCCAACTTTACAACCATCTGTGAATAATTTTGCTTATCATGTTTCGTTAGAGACACCACCCGATGCTTGGGACAAAAACGTACCCAGTCATAGTGGTTATACAGATGAGCAGTATAATGCTTTAGCTTGGTTGGTAGCACAAAGCGATGTTCCCGATGAGCGAATTACTACCCACCGGGCAGTAGACAGGTCGGGACAAAGAATCGACCCTGTTAGTTTTGATTTTGATAAGTTTCTTGATATTCTGCATACGTTTCGAGAAGTAGCAAGTTAGGGTTTTTGTTA
>CAXTCQ010000064.1:22466-33342 GCA_964242965.1 uncultured Calothrix sp.
ATTTGAGCATCTTTACTACTGCTTACCAATAATTTGCCATCTGGGCTAAAAATTAAAGATGTAATAGTGTCTTCGTGACTGTCAAGAGTTAGCAATAAATGACCATTACTTACATTCCAAAGCTTGATAACATTTTGACTGTTAGCTGCAATCATTTGACTATCTGGGCTAAAACTTACGCAATCGATTGGTTTTCCACGTCCTGTAATATTTAAAATTGATTGATAATTATTCAAATCCCAAAATCGAATCGAACCATCTTGATTAACTGTGACAATTAACCGACTATCGGGACTGAATGCAAAAGCGTTTACGTTATCACCCGTGCCAATAGTCGTGATATATTCACCTGTTCTGATACTCCACAATCCAAGAAAATTATTGGTATGGGTAACGATTTTACTAGCGATGATGTCATTATTAGGGCTAAATTCAACAGCTTGATAATTGATAAATTGCTCGCAGCCTACTTTGATATTTAGCTGATAAAGCATTTTTTTATTAATATCTTGTTCCCAAACTTGAATCGATGTATTGGTAAGGTGAGTATTACTCGAAATATTAGCGCTAGCTAAATATTTTCTATCTTGACTTAATGCAACCGTATTTAAATTCATTTCCGGCGAATTATCGATAAAACTGCGGATTAAATAACCATTATTTAGATTCCAAAGTTGAATGGTATTCCCATCCGCAATATTAACAAGAATACTCGCATCTGAATTTATTACAGAGGGAGAAAAATCAGCAGCATGAATATTGAGAGTTTTGATTAATTTACCTGTTTGTAAATCCCAAAATTTGATCGCATTAATATCAATATCATTGCTGCAAGCTATCAAGTTGTTATCGGGATTAATACTAATTGGTGCTTGTCCGCTAAATGTGTATAAACATTGCCCTGTATATGCTTCGGGTATACTAATAGGGTTTTTGTCATCTTGAAAACTTAATGGTAAGCTTTCATTCGTTAGTTCAATCACACCAGCTATTAACTTCCAACAAGGGTCTTCACCTTCCCAATCTTTGGGTCGCCAAGGCATACTTAAACTTATAGTAATTAAACAGGGATTTTGAGGAACGTATCCAGCATCAAGCTTTTCACAAAATATTGGATCGGTGATATTAGCATCAAATAATTGTTGCTCATTTTGTCCGATAATTGTACCTTTCCACAAGTTACCACCTTTCGCTCTTGCGGAACCTTTTATATAAAATTTGGTTGCATATATAAGCTGCAATGTTTGCCGTTGGGGGGTTGGTTGAGCTTGCAAAAAAGAAACAAGGATGTATTTTTTGGCGTTATGAAGAATATAATTATTCTCATTTACATATTTCATTAAATCGGCTGGCTGAACTTTTCCTACTTTTCGCCATGTTCCCGGTAAAATCAATCGGTTTTCGCTGGCAAAACCGAAATTGGGTCCTGTTTCGGCTAAGGGAATTTCTAAAATATCTAATGACGTTGGTTCGTTGTTATCTATTAACCTTACTTGTTTGGGAATGCGACCATCCTCTAAGCTTGTTACGGGTCGAATCCATTTTCCTGTATTTATTTCGATGCCGGCAATACATCGGTCGCTATGTTTCCACGAGTTGGCAAGGCACATGACCTGGGTGTACATTGAAATAGATAGATATGTATTGATTGGTCTATCTATAAAGTTCCCAAAAGTTACTATTAAATAACAGTAAATGAGTCGTTACAAATAAAGCGTGCCTTGTTATGGTCGTCAGTTGTTAGTTGTCATTGGTCATTAGTAAGGGTTTGAAGCATATAAGCATGTCGTAACATTCTTGGGTTTATTCTCACTCACCTACTTAATTCGCTTTGTCATCAAATCTACTTGAAAATTGAGCATCATTGACCCAAATCGCTTGTTGAGGCAAAGGAATAGAAATTCCCGCTTCATCAAAAGCAATCTTCAAACGACGGCGATATTCTCGTGCGACATCCCATTGCTTAAGAGGCTGTGTCTTAATCCATACACGAATTATTAAACCGCGATCGCCAAAATTCTCGACTCCCAAAACTTTCGGCTTTTCGAGAATTTGCTCTTGCCATTGCGGGTCTTGATCCATCTGTAACGCCACATGTTCAATCAATTTTAAACAAGAATCAATATCGCTTTGATAACCAACCGGAATATTTAAATCGGCACGCGACCAGCGGCTAGAAAGATTGGCAACAATTTTAATTTCGCTATTGGGAATCGTAATCAAACGTCCTTCTGCATCCCGTATCTGAGTCATTCGCAAATTCAGATTTTCTACCAATCCACCGACATCCCCCACATTAATGACATCGCCCAAAGCGTATTGGTCTTCTAAAATAATTAGAAAGCCGTTAATTGCATCTTTAATTAAACTTTGAGAAGCGAGGGACACCGCCACACCGACTATACTTGCACCAGCTAGTAAGGGAATGACATTTATACCCAGCAATATCAAAGCTAGTAGAGTGCTAACTATCAGCCAAGCAATTGTGGCGATACTTTTGGTAACACCAGAAATTGTCGAAACTCGCAATTGCAATCTTTCCGAAGTTTCGGGAGCCAAAAAAGTACCGCTGCTGACTAAAGCCGAGGTAAAACGGTCAATCAAGGCATAGGTGAAACGAATAACTACGTAAGTTAAGAGCGCGACGACACACAGTATCAAAGGAATTTGCAAAGCTGCCAAAATTCCTACCTGTAGCGATCGCGTGTAGGGAAATAACCCTAGTATAATGATAATCCCACTAAGCCAAATCGCTGTTTGAATTAGTTGAAATAGTCGCCGTTTGGCTTCTTTGAGATTTTGCTGTTGCTTTTGTTTTATCTGTGTGGTTATCGGTGTTGCTTGTGCTGACTCAATCGGCTTTGTTGAATCTCTTTGAGAGCGGCGCTGCCACCGAGCAACCCCCAAACTAATTAAAATCGTGAAGAGTGCTGTTGCCCCAGCAATTTGGCCTTGACGGACTAAAAACTTCGTTTCTCGTTCCTGCTTTGCCCGTTCCAATCCTTCTTGCAAAACTTCGACGATATGATTTGCCGAAGTCGATAAATCGACCTGTCTAAATTTAGCATCTTGGTCGGTGACGGACATCAGGTATTGATTGTCAACATAAATTACTGGCAATCCATTTAATGTCCGGCTTTGCACTTTAACTTCTTTTTGCGATGAATTAAAGTAATTTTGGCTAATTTGCGACAAATTCTGCTGGATATTTTGCAAACGCTCTGCAAAATTGCTTCTTGTTGCCGCTATCTGAAACAAGCGACGACCATCTATATAAATCCAACCGGCAACAAGTCTATTATCTAGGTCATTACTCAAACTGCTGGGAGCGAGAAGGTTAGGTAAAGAGGGTATTTGCGGGGTAGCTTTTTGGACAACTCCAATCGTTATAATTACTGAACAGGCGATTAAGGCGATCGCTCTAATTACAAACTTTTGGAGACGTTTAGATCGAATATGCATGGAGTCGCAAAGCATCGCCAAAAAATTACAGCGCACACAAACACCTCTGATTAGCAAAATCTAGAGTTATTGTGCAAAATTAGTTAGACTCAATGTACCTGTCCAGAGTTAACTTTTTTCCAATCCTCAAACGATTAATTAGAAAATTGCTCCATTTTCACCCGTCTCAGGATAGATGACACATAGACATCTTGTCTTAGAGCAATGGTTGTTGCTCCTACATATTCCATTTCTATTATCTCTCTATAATAATCAGAGGTTATATCAAGTTCGGATAATTGCTTATAATAAAATTCGCATTTTGTAGTTTGGGTTCCACTTCGTTACACCCAACCTACGTTAATTATAACTTTTTAACAGTACATTGATATTAATTACTATGAAAACAATACAACTACAATCGACAGTCAGTGAAGTAGATATCTCTCCAGTGGAAACAGATATGATTTTACGCACGTTACAGGTAATAGTAGAAAAAATTCCTCTATGGGAGTTCCAAACAATAATCGGATACTATCTAGAGGAGGTACAGAGCTTAATCGACAAGCTACCTACCATTACCGCAACTAATCAGTTTATTGAAAGCCAAAACTTTTTATTGAGTATTGATGAATTAATTATCATAAAAAATGCTTTTAACCAATGTGGTTACTGTGTCACGAACAAAAGCACGGAAAAAGAACTTTTTCAGGACGTGCGGAAATTGATAGAGCAAATGAAAAATAGAACTTAAGACGAGATACCAATACTGTATTTCATAAAAAGATGAAAGCAGTGGGAAAAAGCCTATGCTATGAGACGGATGCTTGCAGTCAATTGAGCCGAACTAGTTTAGGGTACTTGCACAAGTTCGCGTTTGAGAAATCGATTGCTCCTAGTGTCAGCGTTGCTATATCTTTCTAAAAATGTAAGCTAATTAAATCTATTCAAGACTTTTAAATAAGTCTTTTTTTTATTTTTTCTAAGTACTCAAAACAAAATTGAATATCATTCTTAGCATAATGCTCTCTAGCTGTACAGTTTTGTTTTTCTAATCCTTCTAAATATCTTGCCGTCATACTAACCCTATAAAGAAGTTCGTAAGCTTCTTCTAAATCCTTCCAATTATTTTGCTTTGCAATTTTTTTAACGTACATTCTCCGACGTTTATGTGGCGAATCGCTATCACCATCATTTTCAAAGTTTTTGATATCACCTTGTCGAAAAGCATAATCATTAACCCAGTGGAGAGCGGCATAAAAGCACATAATAACAGCCCAGTCAGGAAAACCTGACTGGGCTGCTTTGGCAGTCTGTTCGTTAAATTCAGCTTGCTGCTGATAAACACTTAGATTGGGCATTACTAAAGGAAACTATCTGATTATTTTTTATACTAGAACCAAAATCGCTAAGTACCTGAGTTCCAAAGTCCCAATCCTCTTCATTAGAAATATCCCAGATTTTCCATTCAGTCTCAACTACCAAAGCTGTTGCTGTCTCTACAAGCTTCCTTCTATCATGAAAATCAGCATAAGATAAGATTTGAAAAGTTATCTCATGGAAATCATTTTTGCTTCTTACGGCTCTAACTTCCTCTACATTTTCCAGTTGTGCTAAACGACACACTAAGTTATCAATTTCTAGTGATATAGATTTTCCATTGGAGAGAAAACCGAAAATTGAATTAATTCCTAAAACATTTAATGCATTAGAAAAAAATTGGTTAATTTTCGGTTTTGCTAACGATTGAGTCATGGAATTCTCCTGAAATACCTCAAAACGCCAATAAAAAGTTTTTAGTAGACCGTCTTGGCGCTTTATTGTGGTTTACACCACGATAAAGATATGGTGTATACCTTCATATTACGCTATTTCTTAAAAAAGTCTCTTTAACAATTGTACCGAATAAAGGCAATCCCCAAAGTTTTGAAAGTTGCTCTGGATAAGAGTTAGCTCTTTTTACTTAGAAGGGTAGAACTAGCCTTTGACGCATTCTCGCAACCACGTTACATAGGCTTTGAGCTTTTTTCAACTCCGACTGGGAATACTAAGTCTATAAACATCTGGTGAGAGAATAATATGTGGCTTTTCAACAGGTTGCTAGGCTTTGGGCTAATGTTCGGCGGTATTAGTGTGCTGGCTAAAAGTATCTTTATTACTACTGGGGGTTTTATGATTAGTGCCCCTACGGTGATTCTCTGTACTATTGGAATATTGATTATTGTCTATGGCGGAGCAATCAGTAACTGGGGATGGGGCGTTATCGGTGTTGGAATTGTGGTGACGTTATCTAAGGCGGGTATCCGTGTTGGTTCAACAACACTTTTTACATTCCTGTTATGTTTTTTAGCTATTGTATACGGGTTTAGATTAATTACACGCCGAAGATTTTAAATCACTGTTTCATTATAGGACTTACGTAAAAACTCTCGCAAAGCCTCTTAACTCTGTGTTCTCCGTGACTCTGTGGTTCGTTCTTTCATGACTACCGGGTAAGTCCTATATTAGTTAAATTTATTAGCGTATAAGTATGTTATCTACTTCAAATCATATAGATGCTGTACATTAACATTATCCCATTTACTACTTAGGTATTCTGCAACTAAACGACGATGACATTTTTGGGGAGTTGCTTCGCTACACAAAATACATCCGCTGTCGAAAATATCGGGGGAAAACTGGGTTTCAATTTGACGTTTTTGCATCAAGGCTAAAAATTGCTGTTCATAAGTTTCCCAGTTACCGCCATTTTTTTTGTATGTGTCTAGAATTTCTGGGGTTGGTGCGAGTTCTAAGCTGTGAGTATATTCAATATTGGCAATTTTCTCTAAAAAGTACTCAAAATCTACTTTTTTTGTAAATCCTGCTAGTTGAGAATTATTATTTAAGCGAGCGTCAATAATTCGCTTGACTTTGCTTTTAATTAATAATTCAAAAAAACGTTGAGCGGATTTTTTAGTGAAACCAATTGTATATATATTAATTTGCTGATTCATTTTTTTCTTGATATGCAATTTGTTCGCTTTGTCGTTGATAAGCTTCTTGGAGTCTATCTTCTAATGAGCTATTAATTATTGATATTGATGCGGTATTTACTTCGCTAAATAGAGATAGCTGAATTGGCTGTAAAAATTGTTGGTCGTCTAATTGATATTTTTTTAAAAGTCTAAGTTCTAATTCTTGCTGCGATTCAAGTTTGCCGTTGCTTAAAATATGATTAATATTTAAATCATATTCGCGTAAATTTTGACAAATTAAAATTGTCCGATGGCAAGTCATCGGGTCTTTTTCAGCACACATCAAGGCAATTTTATAACCTTGTATTCCTTTCATTAAACGTCGAATTCCACCAGAAAATTCTTCGGTAGCAGCAATTTTTTCATATAGTGCTTTACCTTCAACGTAACAATTAGGATTATTTGGTCTTGCACCTAACTCTTTACCCAGAAATACATAGCGGATTTTTGCTTCTACCAACGCTGCTTTGAGTGCTGAAGCGGTAAAGTGCGGCAGATGACGACTATAGGGATGCGATCGCACGTCTGCAAGTACTGCGATACCGTGCTGTTGCAGCAGTTCAATAAATGCTTCGATGGTATGGTTTGAGTGTCCGATGGTGAATAATTCTCTGTTAACGTTCATGACCGTCAGTATCTTACTGTTATCTATGTTACTGCGGCTACTAGGGAAGCGGAAAGGGGGAAGGTGAAAATGTCTTGGACTCTAACGAATCTTCGGGCTATGTATCGGAATTCGACAGCCCGCAACTTGAATTATTACAGTTTGTTGCAATTTTTTAAACAAGTTCCTAAAACGAAGTCATAATGACTATCATAAAAAGCATACTCATAACGAGTACGAGTTGTGAGAGGTGTTAATCGGTTTAAAAAACGAATAAACACATATTGCAGGCAAAAAGTAAATTTATAGAAAAATAACCCACTATGGCTGACCCCAAGACATTGACAACTGCTGATGGTATCCCAGTTGCAGATAACCAGAATTCGTTGACAGCAGGCGAGCGCGGTCCTTTGCTAATGCAAGATTTCCATTTGATGGAAAAGTTAGCTCACTTCAACCGCGAGCGGATTCCAGAGCGCGTTGTCCATGCGAAAGGAGCCGCTGCATTCGGTACATTTACCGTTACACATGATATTACTCGTTATAGTCGAGCCAAGCTTTTCTCGGAAATTGGCAAGCAAACACAAGTTCTGCTAAGGTTTTCGACAGTGGGTGGTGAGAAAGGTTCAGCCGATGCGGAACGCGACCCTAGAGGATTTGCGGTTAAGTTCTATACCGAAGAAGGTAACTGGGATTTGACAGGCAACAATACACCAGTCTTCTTTATCCGCGACCCGCTGAAGTTTCCTGATTTCATCCACACGCAAAAGCGCAATCCGCAAACTAATTGCAAAGATGCTAACGCGATGTGGGATTTTTGGTCACTTAGCCCCGAAGCGCTGCATCAGGTGACAATTTTGTTTAGCGATCGCGGAACTCCGAAAACCTATCGTCACATGGATGGGTTTGGCAGTCACACATTTAGTTTAATAAATGCTCAAGGGGAACGGGTTTGGTGCAAGTTCCATTTTAAAACGATGCAGGGCATCGAAAATTTCACAGCAGAACAAGCAGTGAAGGTTAAAGGAGAAGACCCAGACCATGCAACCCGCGATTTGTTTGATGCGATTGAGCATGGAGACTATCCCAAATGGCGAGTTTGCATTCAGGTAATGACCGAGGAGCAAGCAGCGCGTCATGGGGATAATCCTTTCGACTTGACGAAGGTTTGGAAGCATTCGCAATATCCCTTGATTGATGTCGGAACTCTCGAACTCAACCGCAATCCTCAAAACTATTTTGCTGAAGTTGAGCAATCGGCGTTTTCTCCCTCGAATGTTGTTCCTGGTATTAGCTTCTCTCCCGATAAAGTGTTGCAAGCTCGCATCATGTCCTATCCCGATGCTCAACGCTACCGTATCGGTGCGAACTATCAACAATTGCCCGTCAATCAACCGAAGTGTCCGGTGATGCACTACCAGCGCGATGGTGCGATGGCATTTGGTAACAATGGGGGCAACACACCTAACTACGAACCCAATAGTTATGAAGATGCACCAAAGCAAAATTGTGCTTTTGCAGAGCCAGCTTTGGATTTAGGCAATGTCAAAGCGAATCGCTTCGACCACCGTGCCGGAAATGATGATTATACTCAAGCTGGGGATTTATATCGGCTGATGACACCCAACGAACAGGAGCGTCTCATCGAAAATATTGTTGGCAGTTTGAGTGGAGCAAGACGTGATATTCAAATGCGTCAACTGTGTCATTTCTTCCGCGCTGATGTGAAATACGGTGTGGGTGTAGCGCAAGGATTGGGGATTGCGATCGAGCCGTCGATGATTCCAACGGATGCTCAACCTGTTGGTGTGTAAGCGGTTGCTAATTACAGCAGTTTTTGGGTAAATAGACCGCATCGTAGGGGCGTGGCAGTAAGGGCACGGCAGTGCCGTGCCCCTACGATAAATAGGTTATCCGATATCTTGCACAAGTTATATTGTCAAGCATAAAATGAACGGGGAAGGAAAATGTCTATTTACAATTCAATTGGTCAGTTTTATTCAAAATCACGTATTCCTGACTGTCGCATAGTTGATTCACTTGTGCGTTTGTTAAACCCCCTGACACAAGGAAGCGTTATTGCTGATATTGGTGCAGGAACTGGTAATTATAGCCGAGAACTTGCAAATCGAGGGTTTTCTGTATATGCGGTAGAACCTTCGTCGATGATGCAAAAGCAAGCTATCCCACATCCACAAGTACAATGCTTTAATGGGTATGCAGAAGATATTCCTTTGCCAACTTCATCCGTATATGGGGTTGTTTGTATTTTGGCAATGCATCATTTTTCTAACTTAGAAAAGGCAATTCGAGAAATGCATCGAATTACTAAAAAAGGTGCGTTAGTTTTTCTCACATTTGACCCCATTAGCGAAATTTGGATTGCTGATTATTTCCCTGTATATAGAGAATTTAATTTTAAAGTTTTCCCACCTATCCAAAATGTGGCTGATTTAATCGAAAGCAATACTCAAAGAAAAGTTGAAATATCCCCTTTTATGTTACTGCATGACTTGACTGATATATTTGCCGCTGCGGGTTGGAGACGACCAGAAATTTATTTAGATGCTGAGGTTCGTGCTAATATATCGGCTTTGGCTTTAGCTGATAAAAATGAGGTTGAAAAAGGTGTGAGTAAGTTGAGAGAAGATTTGGAAAGTGGAAAATGGGATGAAAAATATGGAAGAGTTAAAGAATTCGCAGAAATTGATGCAGGTTATCGCTTTTTGACTGCAAGATTATAAGCTGATTGGTTTTACAGTAAATAATCTCAAAACTAACTTGACACTACCGTAAACTACCACCATTCCAAAAAGCCCCCAAGCTATCCACTCTGAACCGATTTGCAACATCCACAGACTAACTAAAACTAACCCGACAATATCGGCAATTAATACTGGTAAACGGTCAGTAACTTTCCAACTTTGAAGAGATATTTTTGGGGAATATTGGATTTTTATGCTTGCAAATAAGTTAAACCATACTTGACTAATCAAAATCAATATCGAACCCCATCCCCACCAAATCGAAGATACGTAAAATCCGATAAGTTCGATAAAGATTGTGATTACGGTAACTTGATAAAAAGTATTTAAACGAGTATCTTTTATTTGTTTTTTGGCATCCGCGATTTGTTGCAAATCCTTGACTGCCATTCGAGATTGTTCGATACAAAATAAAAATGTTCCCAAAGCTAGCATTTGCTGCGTTAACTCTGAACCCCAAATAACTTGCTTTAATACAGCGAGACAAGCAGGGAAAAAAAGTAAAAATACTCTTCCAGAAATTGGCAACTTTAAGTAATTTCGATTGTTTGAATGAGGTAGATTAATAAATGACATCATCTATTTATAACGCTATCTGAATATATCCGATTCTTGTTTACAAGGGCTGTATACTAGATGCTTAACTTTAATTAGATGTTCCAGAATTTTCCACCGTAACACGAAGAGACAACTACACCGGGACGAACTTTGAATTGCAGTTGAGTAGAAGGCATTGCTATGCTACAGAGTACTACGTTACCGCGTTGAAAATTCATCGGCAAAGAGTTCGTCATAAATATTATTCTCGGTACTTAACCATTGCTCATAAGCCTGAGATTCTACCATTGGTGTTGTAGCTTTTTCTTTACTTTTGAGAAAAACCGCAAAGGCTAGTAGTGTCGATAATTGCTCATCATTGAGATGTTCTAGCACATGCTCAAGTTTTTGGCGAATGTTCACGGCAACTCTCCATTGCTAGCTATCATTAAATATAGTATAGCAACCGCCAAGGCGGTTAGGGTATAGACTAGAAGTAGCCCCTTTTCCTG
>CAXTCQ010000065.1:0-33025 GCA_964242965.1 uncultured Calothrix sp.
CTTGTATCCACTTGTTTCACCTAGCAAAGTTGCTGTGGCAGACTACTAGTGGTTCATGTCATTAATTCTGATGGGTAGTGCGAGCATCTTGCTCGCACTACCAAATCTTTTTTGAACCCATTAATGAGCGATGGTAAATATAATTACCACAGAGACACAGAGAACACAGAGTCAGAGATGGGAGAGATTTAATACCTAACTAACCCCTGAGAAATTATGAAACGCACCACTAGTAGTTCGTGTCATTAATTTTGACTAGTCGAGAGGCCCAGATCCCCGACTTCTTAAAGAAGTCGGGGATCTAGCAACCCCTCAGAACTTATGACATGAACCACTAGGAGTCCCTTTGGGATTGGGGGGCAAAGGGGGTTAGGTCTAGCGACCAACGCTCACCAAATATTCTTCTGCCTTTTTCTCAACTTTTGTACCCTTGAAGAAGTCACGATTGAGACTGGTGTATAACTCCAATGGATGGGTTGAGAGGAAGTAGCGTAAATCTTCTTCGGTAATGATTTCCCGTTCTACCATCCAGTAAGCATTGGCAGTAACGGCAGTAATATCGGGCACATCCCAATGACCAGAATCAGAACCTAAGAAGGCTTTTACTCTTTCACCAAAAGGAAGTGCAGCGCGGTTAAAGGCTTGGGAGACACGGGTATCATCTGATTCCGTACCGAAGTAAAAGTGATTTAGGAAGCGTTCCCTAACATCCTCTGGTTTCTCAATTCCAGCTAGAGCAAATTCATCGAGTTCGCCTGGGTCTTGGGGTGCAAAATGTTGGCTGTGGAACCCTAAACCATCACCAAGTTTATCTAAGCGACTTTGTACAAGTTCTCCACCATAAAGGGTGTAAAGCTCTTTTAGTGCTTCCTCATCTACAATCGCAGGATTATTATGGGTTAACAAATGTTGCTTGTTACGGGTTTCCCAATGCCAAATAATATCAGCATACAAGCTCGCACCCCAAGCCGAACCACCTTCCATGAAAGCAAATTTTAAGCTAGGGAAGCGACGAGTAACACCACCAAAAAACAGCGATTTGCACAGCGCTTCCGCAGCAAAGGCAAAGTGGTTAATGTGGTTGTACTGCGCGTTAGTAACTGAGCGTTGAGTCGTCCAACCTTGGCTGGAAGCGTGGGTAGTGGGTACAACTTTCAGTTCTACGCACTTTGCCCAGAATGGGTCATAATCGTATTCGCTATCTAAGCCAAAGTTATCAATCCAAACCACCTCGTTGGCTACTTCCTTGCCATACTTCTCAAAAGCAGGAATGGGACGACGCACGTAACCGGGGATTTGGATTGTTTTGAGTCCCAGCACCTTTACCGCATATTCCAACTCCTCGATTGCTTCTTCGGGTGTGTGCATGGGAATTGCGGCAATTGGGGTTAGGCGATCGCTATAGGGACGGAAAATATCGGCATGGTAGATATTAAGTGCGCGACAAACTGCCCGACGCATTTCTTCGTTGCCGATATTTGGAGCCATCGTTGCCAAATTGGGATAGACAACGGCAAAGTCTGTACCCGATTCTTGTAAGCGCTCGTGTAGCAACTTCGGCAAGCTGATAGTTGCCAAATTTAAGGTATCTTTAGTCGGACGACCCCACCAGTTAGGACGGGTACTGCGATAAGCAAAACGTTCTTCCCAATTTTGCTCGTACCACTTAAAGCGAGAAGCTCCTGGTAAACGTTCTTTGAAGCGTTCGACAATTGCGCTTCCAGCAACTTGCTCTAAATAATCTAAGACTGCTGGTTCAAATTCCTGGGTATGTACATCGGTGTCAATAATGGGATAACCCAATTTTTCGCGGATTTGGGCAGACTTGGTTTTCTGTATTGGACGGTCTAAAGCAATCGTCATGATATTTCACCCTAATTATTCAAATTTGTATTTAGGCTCGTAGTTGGGCTTTAGCCCTTTATTTTCTAGATATACTGCGAACGGCTAAAAATTGAACTTTTCGATCTTCGGAGTGCGAAATCGGGGAATTTCTCATTTGTTAGCCAAAAATTCCTCAGCTGTTTTTTCTACAGCTGTACCTTTGAAAAAGTCACGATTGAGACTGGTATACAACTCCAATGGATGTATAGACAGGAAGTATTGTAGGTCTTCTTCTGTGATAATGCCCCGTTCGACAAATGAGTAGGAATTCGCAGTCACAGCAGTAATATCAGGCACATCCCAGTGACCGGAATCGGAACCCAAGAATGCTTTAACTCTGTCGCCGTAGGGATTGGCTTTGCGGTTAAAGGCATGGGCTACACGGGTATCATCCGATTCAGTACCGAAATAGAAGTGACTCAGGAAGCGTTCCCGAACATCTTCAGGACTCTTGACTCCTGCCAAAGCAAATTCATCTTGTTCGCCTGGGTCGATGGGAGATAATAAGTTAGCGTGAAACCCTAAACCACTGCCTAGTTCTTCTAAGCGACCCTGTACTTGTTCGCCACCGTAGCGAACGTAATACTCTAAAAGTTCTTCACGATTAATATTAGCAGGGTTGTTATTCTCTAACATGTGGTCTTTGTTGCGGGTATCCCAATGCCAAATTAAATCGGTGTACAAGCTAGTACCCCAAGCTGAACCTCCTTCTAAAAAGGCAAACTTCAAGGTTGGGAAGCGGTGGGTAACTCCACCGAAGAATAACGATTTGCACAATGCTTCACCCGCAGAAGCAAAGTGACCAATATGATTGTACTGGTAGTTAGAAATCGAGCGGCGATTTATCCAGCCCATGCCACTGGAGTGGGTAGTTGGCACTACTTTCAGTTCTACACACTTTGCCCAAAATGGGTCATAGTCATATTTGCTATCTAAGCCAAAGGTATCAATCCAGATAGCTTCATTTGCCACTTCCTCGCCATATTTCTCGAAAGCGGGAATTGGACGGCGAATATGACCGGGAATCTGAATTGCTTTGAGTCCCAGTACTTTCACCGCATATTCTAACTCGGAAATCGCCTCTTCTGGCGTATGCATGGGGATGCTGGCAATTGGAGTTAAGCGATCGCTATATGGGCGAAAAATTTCCGCATGGTAAGTGTTAGCTGCGCGACATACGGCAAGACGCATATCTGGATGACCAATATGGGGTCCCATCGTTGCTAAGTTGGGGTAGACGACGGCAAAATCTGTACCTGCTTCTTGTAACCGTTCGTGGAGCAACTTGGGTAAGCTAATAGTGGCTAAATTTAAGGCATCATTGGTAGGACGAGTCCAGAAGGGAGGACGTGTAGTCCGATAAGTTTTGCGTTCTTCCCAAGTTTGCTTAAACCATTTAGAACGAGATGAGCCGGGTAAGTGTTCTTGAAACTTTTCGGCTATAGCAGTGCCACCAACTTGTTCTAAATAGTCTAAAAATGCTGGGGGAAATTCCTGGGTATGCACATCAGTATCAATGATGGGATACCCCAATTGTTGACGAATTTCTGCTGAACGTGTTTTCTTTTTAGGACGTTCGAGTGCAATAGTCATCCTATTTTCTCCGTACTATTGTTTTTTGTAACTTTTACTGACGTAAAAACTCTGAACAAATCGGTGCATTTCCGGATCATTTACACTACCGCTAATTCCCTGTTAGTAGTCCATGTCATTAATTTTGATAGGTTAGTTGGATGTTGAAAACCTTAGAGAGACGCGAAATTAAGCCCTTCGGGTACACTTCGTGAACGCGTCTCTACATCCCTCATAACTTTTGACATGGACTATTACTGCCTGCTTAGGTTTGACCTACACGGGTCGTGTAGAAACATTTATGTTCCTCAAACTTGGAAAGTAATATGCAGACATTTCTTTTTTAGCGGCAGGTGTCCTTCCTCGTCCCCAGCCCATATCTTGCCGATAACTGCCCAGTAACCCAGTTGCCACCAAAGCATCTTCATCTACTTCTACTAATGCATCAGCTTGGGGAGCAACATACAGTGCATCTACCGGACAGTACAATTCGCACATATAACAGGTTTGACAATCGCTCTGCCGCGCAATTTTTGGCACACCTCCCGGCACTTTATCAAAAACATTTGTGGGGCAGGCAGTGACGCAAAGATTGCACTCAATGCAACGAGATTCACTGACTAATTCAATCACAGCGTTACTAACTCCCTGCTTACAACTTCCCGATCGGGTTTTACCCAGACAGTATCTAATCCGCCACTGAGTAGCCGATATTGCTGTTTGGAGTCTGTGCCAGGATAATCTTCGTGGTTATGCATACCGCGACTTTCCTTACGTGCTAGTGCCGAGCTATACATCCATCTGGCTGTAGCAACCATTGCTGCTGCTTCCCGCGATACCACTGCCTCTGACAGCGTTGGGGCGCTGCTTTGACTAACTTCTCGCCATAACCCATGCAAGCGTTCCAAGGAATCGCTTAAGCCGCGTTCGGTGCGGAATAGATTGCGATCGTAGGGTATAACTTCTGCTTGCACGGCGCGGACAGCTTCTTCGGAAGCGAAGGCTTGGCTACCTTCAGAACGAATTCCTGCCTGTCCAATTCCTTGCACTTGTCGTTGATTTGCCTTATCTCCCAGAAGGAAAGCGTATTTTGCTGCCGCTTCTCCCGACCAATAACCAGAAGACATTGCCCAAGCCGCATTTATGCTCCCACCCCCGGAAGAAGCACCTGCAACTAATTCCCGCGTTGCCGCATCCCCAGCAGCGTAAAGTCCCGGTACTGAGGTAGCGCAAGAATTATCTATAATCTGAATTCCGCCTGTACCCCTGACTGTTCCTTCCAAACGCAGAGTGATGGGGAAGCGTTGGCTAAACGGATCAATTCCCATCCTGTCAAAAGGTAAGAAAAAATTGTGTTGGATGGTTCGCATCCAAACTCGCGCTTCTTCTGGAGTTTTGTGCAGGCTACAGTATACAGGCTGAGTCAGCAATACTTTGGCAATAATCGAACGCCTCTCCTGAAAATTAGCACACTCGATCTCAGTGCCATCTTCATAGGTAAACGTTGCCCAGCGATAGTAGGCTCCTTTGGTGACAGAAGCCCAGGCTGGGGTTAGACCGTAAATGTTGGAAAATTCCATCCCCGACATGGCTGCTCCAGCTTCGGCTGCCATTAAATAACCATCCCCAGTGAGGACGTTGCACCCCAAGACTTTACTCAAAAAAGCACAACCACCAGTGGCAATTACTACTGCTCCAGCTCTAACTTGCCAGCGTCCGCCTGCTTGACGGCGAATCCCAGCAGCCCCAGCTACTGTACCTTCTGCATCTACCAGCAATTCCAAAGCTGGACAGTGGTCGAGAATTTGCACTCCGGCTTTCTTGATTTGCTTCCGCATCAACCGCATATACTCGGCACCTTGGTGAAGCGAAGCATAGTAAGGTTTTCCCTGTTCGTCAGAGGAGAAGGGATAGCCCCAATTCCCTAACTGACACAGATTTTTATGAGTTCTATCTAAAACCCGTTCCATCCAAGAACGCTCTGATAAGAACCCCGACAGCGCTTCCCGGTTGGCGATCGCATTTTCTCGTTCCTCAGTACTTGGTGCATACCATACAGTAGTACCAGAGGCAGCAGTTGCCCCACTAGAGCCACAGTAGCCTTTATCTACCAAAACTACCCTAACTCCCTGAGCCGCCGCGTTATAGGCTGCCCAAGCCCCCGCCGGACCGCCACCAATAACTAAAACATCCGCCTCCAAATCTAGGTCGGAGGCTATAGTAGATTGCTGCTCTGACGCGAATTGATTTGCGCTCACGAGCTTTTACCCCTTAATTCAAATTTTTTCGTTTCAGGAATGCCCATAGCAATGCAAATATGACTTGCAACAGTCAGATGTGCGCGACCCTGGGAGGGTCTGAATGCTGGAGATAAGTTGTAATTGTGACAGAATTTGAAATACTACTGTTTCTCGACCAAGTTATCGGTGATTGATATAGTAGTATTGCACAACCCTTGGGTAAAGTTCAAGTGTTTTGTAACTAAAGTATACGTTTTTCTAATTTTATGATTTTCTAATTGTTAGAAAAACTAAGTATATCATAGCACGGAGGCTGTCTCGCCCGCCGCGAATATGTTGAACATATATAGAACTAGTACAGGGGGCGCGGAAATGAAGCTACCATCTAGAATGGCTGAAACGCCCATAAAAACATCTTTCTTTTGCCTTTTTACTTTTGCCTTGTTGTACTAGCCCTTTCAAGGTGAGCATATGTACTATCCTGTTTTTACCGCATTTCGGGCATCGGCTGCAATTGAAGAAAGAAATTATGGATTAAACTCCAAATTTTTGGACTGAAAATTAAGCGATTGCGATCGCCAAAATACCAAAATTGGGTGAAAAACATTATTTGTTTCATAGTACAAACGTTCACCTTGAAAAGGCCGTCGAACTCATTAGCATATTAGGATTGAGAAAAAGATTATACGGAAAATTCTCCTATAATAAATAGTTAGGCTTCGCGCTCGCCCATCGGCAGGCCTTACTCATGGCATCTAAGAGGGTGTTTATAAATAAAATCTGTCCCAAGCTGAGGAACGTTCGCGTAGCGTGCGCTTTGCGCTCAGAATCTAGGGTTTGAAGCGTAGTTCAAAGATGCTACCCTTCGGAAACGCGTTCGCGGAGCGAGTCCTCTAAAGTAAAGTATCGCCATAACCTATAATTATGGATATAAGCAAATATTTTACCAATTGCTGATTTATGGATTACCACAATATCATTACTATTGAACCTGGAAAGCGTAGTGGTAAGCCCTGTATCCGCGGGATGAGGATTACCGTGTACGATATTTTAGAGTATCTGGCAGGTGGTATGACGTTCGAGGAAATTCTAGAGGACTTTTCTGAACTAACTCCTGAAGACATCAAAGCCTGCCTTGCCTTTGCTGCCGATCGTGAGAAAAAGTTATTTGTGGCATCCTTGTGAAACTGCTATTGGACGAAAACCTCTCAGATCGTATTATTCACAGAATCATCGATTTGTATCCCTATTCTGAGCATGTCAAAACCTTGGCACTGATGAATACTGATGATGCAGTTATTTGGCAATATGCAAAGGCTAATAATTTTATGATTGTTTCCAAAGATTCTGACTTTCATCAACGCAGTTTACTTTACGGTCATCCGCCAAAATTTGTCTATCTTCGCATCGGCAACAGTCCAACGTCCAAGATTGTTCAGATTTTGAGAGAGAATTTTGACATTATCATTCAATTTGGGGATAGCGAAGCGGAAAGTATTTTAGTGTTGGCTTAGTGTGAAAAATTCTGGCTATTAGCAAAGGATATAGATCAAAAAGTCACATACAAACTTAATTAGGGTAAGTATATGCGAAATTTCTGTCTAATTTTCCGTCTTCTGTTCTAATAGTTAAGAAAAGCTGCTTAAATTAGTATTTTGTTCATGATGGTGGTTGAAAATTTACTGGCGATACTCCCGTAGGAGTGGCTGCGCCATCGCAAACAGATAATCACCTTTGTCAGATTGATATTTTTCCATGATTTCAAAGATAAATCCTGTACTAATATCTTCTTTTAGTTTTTGGCATCCTGACTCAATTTCATCAGCAGATGCGAGCGACGCAAAAGTAGAAATTCCAGAACGTATATTTGCATCTAAATAAAAGTTAGGTCGATGTTTTCCGCTGTAGAGAAATAAATCTTGTAAAGTTTCGGGAACAAAGTAAAACTCTGTCTCCATAGCATTAAAACCAACTGCTTGCAAAGCCGCACTAACAGTTTCTAAACTTGGCATCTGTTGAGCAGATTTATGAATAGCTTCCGGAAAATATTCAACTAGCCAATAATTGTGTATTTGCTCTGGTGTTGCAGTAAACAACACAAGTTTACCTCCTGATAACACGCGGTAAATTTCTTGAAAAGCTAGCTTTAGGTTGTCAAAATGATGAATTGCTAAGGTACATAAAACACCCGAAAAAGTTCCATCAGGGAAAGGCAATACTTCAGCATCAGCTACTTGCCAATTCACAGAATTACTCTTTTGGCAAGCAGTATTAATCATTTGTTGGGAGTGGTCAATGCCGTGCCAATAGCCACCGTATTGTGCCAGAGCTAATGTGTAATTTCCTGTTCCACATGCCACATCTAAATAATTAGCATTTTGTTTAATTTGCATGTGGTGAGCTAACCTTTCGATAATATAAGGGTCAGCGCGACGAGTTAAATCGTAGCTTTTGCCAATTTGCTCGTAGATAGGCATTTGTGAATTTTAACTCCTTAAGTTTCTAGTTATATTTCAATACAGTTCATTTAATGATATTCAAGTTCTTTCGATCCCCCCAACCCCCTTATTAAGCATAGGGTTATTTCATTTCTTATAAAAAACCTGTAATTTTAGGCAGTCGTAGGGGCGGGGTCTCCCCGCCCTGACAATATCGTTGGTAAACTTATTATCGGGCATAAAATGAAACAGCCCTGCTTGTTAAGGGAGGCTTTAGTCCCCTCTTTAATAAGCAGGGGAACGCGAGGATCGAATCTTAACTCCTATTTGCGGAGAAAAAAATAGCAAGTAATTACCCAAGCAATAGCAATGACAAAACGCCTAATCAATTCTGGTTCAAGTTGACGACCATAATAAACTCCACTGTAACCACCAATCGCCGTACCAACCATCATTAATAAAGCTTGTTGCCAAGCTATAACTCCAGCCGTTATAAAAGTGAAGATTGCGAAACTATCAATGCACAACATCATTAGTACTTTTAAAGCATTCATTTGATGAATATTGCTGATACCTAACAAGCTAAAAAAAGCTAACATCAAAAAGCTGATCCCTAAACCGTAAAACCCTCCGTAAATACTAATGAAAAACTGGATAAACGACGCTTTGAATAAAAAACCCCAAGAATTATGAGCAGTTTCTTTAGGAGCAATCTGTAATCGAGTTTCAATCAACCTACCAAAAGTAAATAGTACTGTGGCAATCAGCATTAAGTAGGGTACAAGCCGATTAAATATGGCTGTTGGAGTGTGAAGCAGTAAAATAGCACCACAGAGTCCACCAACCAAACTCACACCACCCAAAAGCCAAGATAGTTGCTGATGTGTCCGCAGCTGATGACGATAGGCACTGATACTAGCAATGTATCCAGGAGATGAGGCAAGCGTACTTGTGGCATTGGCATTAATAGCTGGTAAACCAGTAGCAATCAGAGCCGGAAAAATAATTAATCCTCCTCCCCCCGCGATCGCATTCAACACCCCACTTATCCAGGCAGCGGCAAACAAAAAACAAGCCTGTGAAAAAGTCATGTTATGAAGACTTGAGAAAGCCTAAGGTGTAATATCAGCTTCACTAAAGCCGAGGAGCATTAGATCCTCAGCACGATTTGGAGCATCACCTCGCATTAAAAATTCATCTAGTTGCGGCGGCTTAACTCTAGTTCCTGCTAACATCGCGTGTACCTGTCCGCGATGATGGATTTGGTGGACAAACAAATGAGCTAGTGTCCGATCAATCCGGTTTAGTATTATTCCACGCTGACCTCGATCAAAAGCTATATTTTCAGCAAGTCGTTGTGATGTCAGACCATCACAAAACTGAATCAGTCTTTGATCTACTGCGGCTTGAGCTTGCTCAAGTGCATTTATATTCCTGCAAGGCATTATATTGCTCAACACAGTTAGTCCCAAGTTAGCGCCCTCTAAGGCATCTAGGTAGTACCAATCAATAGTCAGAATATGATTCAGCGTTAGTAAAATTGAGGGAAAAAAGCTTGTCCGTTCAGCTTCAAGTTCTGTTTGACTGAGAGACGCGCTTGCATTCACCAAACGGAAATTAGACCATCTATTATTACGTGCCACGATCTGAAAGTGTTTAATGAGAGAATCGCTCATAAAAACTAGCACTATGTAAAGATTGCAGCCGTTGTATGACACTTATAAGCAGCATATCGTATCTTTTACCAGTAGTACTTTAATTTATGGTAATTTATTATTAACTCCGGTATCTTGACCGACAAACCGGACTAAGTGTGGAGAGGGTATTTACCTTGACGGCCATTCAATTACTTGTTCTAATTGCGATTTTCTTGATGGCAAGTGTCATCAGCGTCATTACTGGGCATATTAGCCTTAGTTTGAGTAATTTCTGGCTACAGCGTATTTACTTGACTGTTGTAAGTATTCTTGCATTCGTAACTCCGCAAATCTCTACAATTCGATCGCTCAAATTAGACAAGGAGGGAGGTTAATGATAAAATGATAATCAGTATGAAACATTTGAGGATTCCACGACCAGCAATAATTTCGCTAACATATGAGTCAACTGGTTCACGTACCCAGTTTTGATTTAGAGTCACAGGTTTTCACTATTGAGAAATAGTTACAAAATTGCTGTTACGTTTTTTTAGAAGTAGGACTTACGCATTTCAACGAAAAACAATCTTCTTGCGTAAGTCCTAATGCTCTATTTTAGGCTAAAAACACGCTTGGAGTAATATTAAAACGTGCCCCAAGTTTCTTCGCATGAGTTTTGCTAATCTCGCGTTTACCATTGATAACTTCAGAAGCAATACCGCTTGAGCCAAATACATCTAGCAAATCTGTTTGCTTTAAGTCGTTAGCTTCCATGAGATGTAGTAAGCGACTATGAGGAGTAGATAAATTTTGTAATGGGAAATTTTCTGCTTCAAATTTTTCAATTAGAATTATAAATAAGTCATAAATCTGGTCTTCTTCAAGTGTTAAATTTTCTTTGTACATTAAAGCTTCAATAATCGAAAGCGCTCTTTCGTATTCCTCTTCCGTGTTAATTGCTTGTGGCAGCGCTTCCTTTAAAAGATTAGCGTAAATTTCGCGGTTAAAAGTAAGGGTCATTTTTCCACTCGTCCTTATTATATTCAGCGTGTGTTAAAAAATACTTAAAATAAATGGTTTGTTTTACATAGTTGATGCCTACTATCAGTCGATAGCGGTTCCCCTTTATATTGAAAACAGTAAAGTTTCCAACTGCCTCGGCTGAGGCATATAATTGTTGCACCTCTGTTAAATTTTGCCAAGTAGCAGCTTTGACCAGTGTATACCAGTCTTCAATTTGAAGGCTAACATCAGGATACGTAGCAGCTACTTCCCGTAACCGACTGATTGCAATTAAATGCATTTAAAAAAGCAAGTGAGATTTATGTATTCTCTCATTTTGAGAGAGACAAGTCAATAGGAAAGTGTTTGCGCTTTTTACTACCGTTTGGATTGCCTGGTCAGCCACTAACTTATCAAATTGCCAGTAGTACTTTAATTTATTATTAAATTTAAGTAGAAAAACATCTACGACAAGCAATAATTTCGCTAACATACAATATTTGCTCTTAGCTTCAAACCACACGCAACACATGAATTTGAATTTAGAACAGTTTGCCAGCGATAACTACTCTGGCATTTGCCCGGAAGCATTAGAATATACCCTTAAGGCAAACTACGGTAGCGCACCTGCCTATGGCAATGACGAATGGACTACACTCGCCGCCGACAGTTTTCGAGAGTTATTTGAAATTGATTGCGAAGTCTTTTTTGTATTTAATGGTACTGCCGCAAATTCGTTATCTTTAGCTGCATTGTGTCAGTCTTATCACAGCGTAATTTGTCATGAAAATGCCCACATTGAAACTAGCGAATGTGGTGCGCCTGAATTTACTTCTAATGGTTCCAAACTTCTACTTGCTAAGGGTGATAACGGTAAGTTAACCACCGAATCAATCGAAGCTTTATTGCTGGGTAAGCGAGCAGATATTCACTATCCTAAACGGAAAGTAATTAGTCTTACTCAAGCGACAGAGTTAGGAACTTTATATTCGATTGGTGAGTTAGCTGCGATTAATTCATTGGCAAAAAAACACGACTTAAAAATCCATATGGATGGCGCACGCTTTGCCAATGCAGTCGTTGCTATGAATAAAAGCCCTGCGGAGATTACCTGGAAAAGTGGGGTAGATGTGTTGTGTTTTTGCGGTACAAAAAACGGGATGGCGTTAGGGGAAGCGATTATTTTCTTTAATAAAGAGTTAGCAGAAGATTTTGCTTATCGTTGCAAACAAGCGGGACAGCTTGCTTCCAAAATGCGATTTATTTCTGCTCCTTGGTTGGGTTTGTTGTCAACTGGTGCTTGGCTCAAAAATGCCCGCCATGCCAATCAATGTGCTGAATATTTAGAAAATCAACTATTGCAAATCGAAGGCGTTGAAATAATGTTTCCGAGAGAAGTCAATGCTGTTTATGTAAAGTTGCCGGAACAAGTTGTGACTAGTTTGCGAGAAAAAAACTGGTTATTTTACAGCTTCCTTGGTGTTGGGAGAGTGCGGTTGATGTGTTCTTGGAGTACAACTCAGGCAAGGATTGATGAATTAATACGCGATATTAAAGAAGCAATTGCTTAGGATATTCATCTGTTACACAACGTTGTAAAATAAGTCTGGAAGTAAAAGTACTATTCATTCAGTTACTAGATTTATAGTTTATACTAATTCTACATGAAGTTGCATAGACCGACCCGGGCTTATAGCCCTTGTCATTACCAACATTTTATAATCTTCTGAAATTGTCGTAAAACCCTTATACCGCTTGGGGTTGCAAACCCCAAGCTCATAGCTCAAGTCCATTAAAATGGACTGAATTTATAAAATAGGCGTATTTTTAGTCCTATGCCGAGGAATGAGCGCTATTCAACTTATGGGTTTGCAACCCTAGTCGGGACATGGGTTTCACGACTATTGAGCTGTAATCAAGATGTTGGTAATGACAAGGGCTTATAGCCTGGGTCTAATCGGAACGAAGACGGCACGAAAGCAGGCTAATAATATGCATCTTCAGATAAAATGGTATTAGTTATGCTTATAAAACAAGAATCCATTGAAGCAATTAATTTTGAAGGGCTTCTAATCCACGACTTTACAATGGGGCAATCTACTAGTGCCTCATTTGCTGCAATAGAAGTTCCACCAGCGACAAAGCACCGTGAAGCATGGTCGAAGAAGTCGGACAAATATTACTATGTTGTTTCCGGTCAACTTTGTTTTACAATTGATGGAGTTGAGCAACTTCTTTCAAAAGGTAGTTTTTGCATAGTGCCACAAGGACAGAGATTTTCGTATCAGAATAGAAGTGCCGAGCCAGTTCACATCATCCTGGTTCACTTACCCAGTTTTGATTTAGAGTCAGAGGTTTCACGATTGAGAAATAGTTACAAAATTGCTATTACGGTTTTTTAGAAGAATTGATTTATTTTTTTAATTTACGTTATGCAATATTATGCAACATTGTCAGAGGATGTTTTTAAAGTATACTTTTTGTCATGCTGAATGGAGCGAAGCGGAATGAAGCATCTCAAAAACATACGGCGTTTTCGAGATTCTAAAGCCTACGGCACGCTACGCGAACGCTTCACTTCGTTGCGCTCAGAATGACAAATTATACCTATGTTAGACTTTTAAAACATCCTCTCAAAACCCTCTTTCTTCCTTAACCAGTAAAGGTTTAAAATTAATAAATTCCCAGTTACTGGGAAAACTAAATGAAATGTAAATTATGACGAACCTCATTGAATACGAAGATGCTAGTGACGAAGTGCGTGCAGTATATGACGATATCCGCACCACGCGCCAAACTGACTATATCAACAATTTTTGGAAAGCTTTAGCCAACCATCCCTCCACCCTGCTTAGAACTTGGGAAACACTCAAGGAAGTAATGGCGAGTCCCGGCGAAATAGACCCACTGGTGCGGGAATTAATTTACATTGCCGTCAGTGTCACAAATGGCTGTGAGTATTGTATCGCCTCGCATACAGCAGCTGCACGCGCCAAAGGAATGAGCGATCGCACATTTGGCGAACTAATGGCAATCACTGGCGCAGCGAACATGACAAATCGCCTCGCCAACGGCTATCAAATACCAGTTGACGAGGTATTCAAAACGTAAAATAATAACAATTTATAAAGTTTGTTGATTTCACGATACAGCGAAACCTGTATATTGCCGTAATTCCTCTGGATGAAAACCTAAGACGATATCTTCAACGGGAATACCTGCTTTGAGTAATTCTTCTGCTACTGGCGTTGAGGTTCCATCATATTGAATCCAAACTTTTCCGCCAATGATATCTATATGAACTAAGGAAGCATGTACCCGTCGAACTCCATCCCAGCCAATGTGTATAACTTCGTAATGGTCTCTTTCTAAGTCAATTACGGGTTCAGGCTCAATTTGGCCGTTGGCTGGTTTGTGAGTAGCATATTCAAGTATTAATTGACGAACTATTTGGCGATATTTAGCTAACTTATCCATTTTACAATCCTCTCTTGTTGGTCGTCAAAAATAATCAAGCGAATTTTGATAGTTTCTAATATTAATTGACCAAAGCGTTCAGAAAATATCCCCTCGTAGGCTCGTTTCGGAACTGCTAAATATAATTGACGGTATGGTTGAGTTTCATTTAATACGCTACGATAAATTTCATATACTCCTACCGCTTCTTGTAAGTCAGTGATTGGAGAAGGTTTTAGAAAGCTTTTAATTTCTACTGCTATTTTAGCGTTTTCTTTTTCAGCACCAATAGTAACTTTTTCTGTACCTAAATCAATATATATTTCTCTGCCTCCATAAGCTATGTACAAAGGGTCATGGGTAATTTTCCAGCCATCTGTTGTTAGTGTATTAATTACGGCATTGTGATAAATATCTTTGGCAGGCATTAGTTACTAATAATGGATATTAATATACAAAACACAGCTTTAGTGTAGCAAACTAAGAGTAGGTTGCGTTATGGATTTTATCCTAATGCAGCATCCGTCATGTGTCGGTGCGTTAAGATCAAATCCGGAATGCAACTTGATGAAATTGACTTATCTGTAGAAATTAATGGCGAGGGGTAAGTAAAGTTACTTGGTAGCTGTACAAAAGCTAACTACCTTGAAAGCCAAGCGATGGACTTTCATACTTTCTACTTTACTTAATCTCAACGAAAAGTGTTTTACCTAACGCTTTCGCAAATTTTTCAAGCGTCAAAATTCCCACGTATTCAGGATTATTTTAAATTTCCAAAACCTTAGATTCATCGATATTTAATCGATTTGCCAATTCCTCTAATGTTACACCCGCATTTTCTCTTGCCTGCGCCAGTATCACACCAATTTTAAAACTCATATACCCAGATTCAAAATCCTCGGAAAACTCTGGTTCGGATTGTTTACGCTTTTCAATATATTTTTTGATATCATTCGTCATTTTGTCTTTAAACCTTTCTATTTAAATAATCTTTTTTTCGCTGTTCTGCTAAGTTAATTTATTGTGGTGGTGTTTGTGTCTTTTTCGCAAATCCATTAGTTAAGATAACTAAATTATAGCGATTCTCAGTTTAATGAGGTACACTCGCTTCGTCCAAGATGTAGGGGCACAGCACTGCTGTGCCCCTACGACTGTACCTCACTCGAGAGGGAAACGCTATATCACTATCAAAAAAGCCAAGCAAACGAAATGTATTATTTCCTACTTGAACTCTTACTTCCCAAATTTTATCTGTATTGACCAGCTTTTTAAAATACTGGCTTGGTACAATATCAAGCTCCTGAATTAAATGTAACACCCAAAGCACTTTTTGAGCTTGTTTTCCAGACAACGAATCAAGAAATTCTTCGATAGGGCATTTATCAGAGTCTGTATGATAAAAAATAATTTCTCTCATTCATATAGAGAATTTTATCTCATATAGTCCACAGTCAGGCAAGCCAGTTGTTCCAAACGATACTTTTCTTCCTCCGCTTCCATTTTGATAAGTTTGCGGCAGGAGGGACGGTAATCGATCATTAAAGTTCGGGAATATTGTCAGCGATGCAATTCAATTGCCCTCTATCAATACGATATATCGCCAGCATATTTTCTAAATCGTCATAAATCCGTACCTCGATTCCATCAGCACAAGAAATCCACATAGCTTTCGCGAATAACTCTTTTACTGAGAAGCCTTGTGCAGGATAAGTACGTACCCAAGTACCCCATACAGTTGTTCTATAAATATAGTTTTCAGCTTTAAGCAAGTTTTTGATTGTAATAGTCGGCCTACTACCTCGTCCATCTTGGTTCCCTATCCTAACTATAATGTGCTTTGTAGTTTCAACCAAAGGCGGGTAATCAGACCAGTCTAGAGTAGAAATTATTTTTGTTTTTTGTAAGTCCTCAAGGTAAGGTGATACATTATTTGTCTCAGTAATAATAAACAAATGTTCTACAGCACGAGTTAGTGCGACGTAGAAAAGACAACGTTCTTCATCTACTACCCGTTCAATAGTGTCACCAAAAACACGAGTAAACATCAAGTCAGGATGTAGCAAGGGGTAGCAACGAGGCACTGCATCAAGTACTATAACTACCTTTTTTTCTAGTCCTTTGTATTTGTGAGCCGTTGATATAGTTAATTTATGTCGTAAATCTTCAGGAAGGTAGAAACGTAGTAATTGTAAGAAGTTTTCAAGCTTACCATTTTTTTGTAAATTTCTTTGTACGTAATTTACATACCACGGTAAACTATTTTTTCGGCTTAATAAAACAACTTCTTTATCTTCCTTAATAACCTTGTTTACTAGGCGTAAAACAGCAGGAGTTAAAATATCTCCACGATGTTGCTCTTCTTCCTTATGAATAGGCTGAAACGTTCCAAGGTCAACAATCTCTACCTTTCCAACATCGCTTTTATTCGCACGAGCAGGAACACCCAACCCCTGCATTAATGTATTACCAATCTCAACAATAGAACTAGCGGAACGGTAATTGGTAGATATGTTGAGTTTGCCTGAAGGCTGGAAAAATTGCTCAAAATCTTGATAATAGCCGAGGTCAGAACCAGCGAAGCCATTAATTGCTTGCCAATCATCACCAACGCAGAAAAAATTTGCTTGAGGGTTTTGTTCTCGAACTGCCTTAATCAAACGATAAAAAAGGTCAGAAAAGTCTTGATATTCATCAATCATGACATATCGAATTCTTTTCAAATCGCCAGTGCCTGATTTCCGTCGAAAGACTGTTTGTCCTGATGCAACCACCTCCGCAGCTTTTTGCATCAATCCATCAAAATCATCTTTTCCTGTTGCTTCAAGATGTTCCAAATAAGATTGATAAAACTTATTGGCGGTTTTTAAGAAACGTTGTTCAACATCACTAATACATTCATGAGAATCAATTTTTTTTACTAGTTCTGCTGGGGTAAGGGATAGTTTACGGCAACGCTGGATAAATTGCACTACTACCTTCGTAAAGCGATTTATAGTATTGTCTTTAATTCGTTGCCAAATTTCTTCTTCACTCAGACGCTTACAATCAATGCCGTTATCTTCAAGGGATTGCTTTAACAAGGCACAAAAACCTTTTTCTCCGTTCAGTCTCAAATCCTTTGGAAAAAATTCAAGCAAATGCCAGTTAGGCTTATTCTGCCAATAGTGACGCTTTTCAGCCGACATGGCATCATATTCGGAATTCCCTTCAATTCCAAAATACTCAATAATTATTCCTTGATTATCTCCAATCGTAAAGTCAGGGCGGTAATTAATTTCATTCCACCAGAAGTTACGCTCGTATTTATACTGAATATCATGCTCAAACAGGAAATTCGCAATTACTTTCTCGCCGAAAGATTTATAGTATTTTCCATCAAATCCCTCATTTGGTAATAAACGAAGATAACGCAGCATTTGCGTATTTTTAGAACTTTTATTATTTTAGTTTAAAACAATACGTTCCCAATCTTCACGAAAATGCGCCATCATCAAAGTGCGGATTTCTTCATGAAAAACTGGGTCGAGAGACTTGTTGCGGATATATTCATTAATAATATTGTCTTGTACAGCAATCTTACCCTGTTCGCCATCTGGTTCATCGAAAAGAATAGTTTCTTCTGGATGAACCAAAGCATAAGCTAAAGCGTGAAAGGTCATTACATGCGGAATAGAATCTTTTAATTTTGAGGTAAGACGTTCTCGCATTTCCTCAGCAGCTTTACGATTGAAGGCTAAAAGCAACATTTCATCGGGTGTAACACCGCAATGTTTCTGTAAAAATAAAGCTCGGTTGACTAAGGTCGAAGTTTTGCCACTACCCGCGCGTGCGACTACTTGGACATGATTTTCAACTGCCCCAATTGCTGCTGCTTGTTCAAAATCGGCATTAGAGTTTAAGTGTTGCTGTATCCAAGATTGGACATAATTGGACTTTTCAGCCTGATACTCTTTATATGATATGTGTTTTGTACATTCGGTTTGATAGAAGTTGTTAGCATTGAGAAAATCTTGTTCAAACTTTTCTCTCAGGCTTTTAAGTAATGCTTGTTTTTTTGCTTCTTGTTTCTGCTTTTCTACTTTCTGCCCTTGAGTTTCTCGTCTTTTTGCCTCTTGTCTTTGAATCTTCTTAATTTCTGCCTCCTGTCTTTCAATCTCCTTAATTTTTTCTGCTTCCAATTTTCTCTTTTCTTGTTCTTTTTGCACTAAGTCAATAATTTCTTCAAGACGAAAAGGTGGAAATATCTTATAAAATTTACAGATAAATAAATCTTTTCCATATTTAACGTAATATTGACCTCCGTAATCTATCTCAATTAATAATTCTGATATTTTCTGTGTGTATACTGCACAAACTTTCCCTTTAAAATAATGTTTAACTTCTTTTTCTTCTAACAAATTATGTTTATATGTTAGTTTATATTTAACTTCTTCATTAAAATGGCTAACTTCTTTTTCATACAATAGATTCCAGAGATTATAATTATTACCAATTATTTTTGCAAAGCGTTGAACATTATCAACTAGCAAATTACTACCTGTATCAAGCTCAAGTTCCTGTTGCTCTAGGCTCTGATTTTCAAGGCTAAGGTCTTTCTGTTTTCGTCTTATTATCTCTTCATTTTCTTCTTGTATTATATTAAATAAATCTTGATGGCAAATAGGTGGATATATTTGATTAAATACTTGTGCTTTGTAAATCTTGCTTGTGCAACTATCTTTACATTTGGATTTGTTTATTTCTCTTGTTTTTAACTCCACACCTATCTCTGAACTATGAGGGTTGGTTAAAAAAATTTTTCCTCGTCTTCCGTCAATATGTACAACCTCTCTTCCAAGGAGAAGCCTCCACGGTTTAACATTATTGCCAATTACTCCTACAAAATCTTGAACATTGTCAATCTGCAAACCACTATCCATAAGTGCCTGACTCTTACTCAACAACTTCTAGCGGCTTTAAAACCCCTATTCTCAGTTTTCCCGAAGACGGAGCACATCTAACACTGAGTGCAAATGAGATCGGTATTGCTTATCTTGTCATTTTTTTTCATCGCTCATCGACCCAGTAGAGCAATCCGTAGGTTGGGTGAAGCGACAGCGTAACCCAACAAAAAGCTGGGGTATTTGTTGGGTTGCACTTCGTTCCACCCAACCGGAAGAAGTTTTTTATCTCACCAGAGTAATAAAATCTATTTTCTGGAATTAAAAAAGGAATCATATTATGCCTAATACTTGGTTTGAATGGCACGACCTCTACAATAGAGAAGCAAAATTGCAGTAACGACTGCAAATCGTTCGAGAATACATTTGGAATGCGATCGATGCATCTCCACCAGGAAAAATTCGCGTAGTTAGTGTCTGTGCAGGTGATGGGCGGGATTTACTTGGAACCCTAGCGAGTCACCCCCGCATCCAGGATGTCTACGGACGCTTGGTTGAATTAAACCCCCAACTTGCTGAACGCCGACAAGCAGCTATAGAATCAGCAGGTTTGTCAAAACAACTTGAGTTTGTAAATGGAGATGCAAGCAACTCCTCTAGTTATACAGGGGCTGTTCCCGCAGATATCGTAATTGTATGCGGTATTTTTGGTAATTTAGCTTCGGAGGCTGAACTGAGGCGGTTAATTGGGAACCTTCCTGTTTTAGCGAAACAAGGCTCATTTGCAATCTGGACTCGCGGACATTCGGACGGTATTGCTTACTCTGACACTGTTCGCAAAATTTTCCGCAAAAGTGAATTTGAAGAAGTTAACTTCCAACTCACTCTCAGTGGAGATATGGGAGTTGGTATTTATCGTTACTTGGGTCAAGGATTGCCTTTACCTGAAAATTAACAGCTATTTGTATTTTCTGGCACTCTAGATAAATACAGAAGTGTCAATGTTGTCGCTAATTAGTAGGACTTACGCAAAGCCCCCCAATTTATCGGGGGGTTGGGGGATCGATTCATGTCTAGAAAGCTTAATATTTCGTCCGCGTTGCGTAAGTCCTGATTAGCTTATAAATTCAAATTCTGGAGAATTAATATCATATTGTACCCCGAAGGGGTACAATGTGAGCTTAATAGGCGAAATTAAAAAGCGTCTACATTTTAATTTTTTATTTCATTTGTGCAAAAAAAATATAATGTGACTAAATTAAATAACTGACAAATATATTTTTCTACAAAAATGATTCTTTTCAATAAAGTCATCAGGAATCAGATTTTTGCTCTGTCATTAACAGGTGTATTTTCGCTAACAGCTTGTTCTTCCCAAAAACCTGAACCCAGTACCCAACTGTCTCAGGGCACAACTTCAAGTAGCAATAATAACCGCTTAAGACTACTTTACTGGCAAGCACCGACTATTCTCAATCCCCATCTATCTCCAGGTAGCAAGGATTTTGAGGGTAGTCGAGTCACCTACGAACCCCTTGCTAGTTTTGACAAAGACGGGAAACCAATCCTCTTTTTAGCAGCAGAAGTCCCTACAATCGAGAATGGGGGATTGGCTGCCGACGGTAAATCAGTTACGTGGAAATTAAAACAAGGTGTGAAGTGGTCTGATGGTAAACCTTTTACATCAAAGGATGTTGTATTTACTTACAAATATATCTCCAATCCATCTGTAGGTGCAACCACTACTGCCAATTATGAAGCGGTTAAAAGTGTAGAAGCGATTGACTCCGGCACCGTCAAAATCAATTTTAAGGGTCAAAATCCAGCTTGGTCATTGCCTTTTGTTGGTCAAAATGGAATGATTTTGCCTCATCATATTTTTGAGAAATATAACGGAGCTAATGCCAGAGAAGCTCCAGCAAATCTACTTCCTGTGGGTACTGGAGCTTATCGGGTGGTGCAATTCAAACCGGGTGATATTATCATCTATGAGGCGAATCCTTTTTTCCGCGAAGCCAATAAACCCGGGTTTAAGCGCGTCGAACTCAAGGGTGGTGGGGATGCGACTTCGGCAGCAAGAGCAGTGTTGCAAACCCAAGATGCAGACTTTGCCTGGAATCTACTGGTGGAAGCACCAATTCTCAAACAGTTGGAATCGGCCCGAAAGGGTAAAGTAGATGTTAGTTTGGGATCTATTGTAGAGCGGATTTTGCTCAATCAAACTGACCCGAATAAACAGAGCGCAGATGGCGATCGCTCAAGTTTACAATTTCCCCATCCCTTTTTTAGCGACAAGAAAGTACGTCAGGCTTTTAACTATGCAATCGATCGAGACACCATTGTTAAACAGTTATATGGTGTAAGTGGTCGTCCAACTGCGAATATTCTCATCGCACCGAATAATTACAATTCACCCAACAATAAACCCGAATTCAATTTAACAAAAGCTGCTACTTTATTAGATGAAGCCGGATGGAAAGATACGAACGGGAATGGAATCCGCGATAAAAGCGGTGTAGAAATGAGTATTATTTTTCAGACTTCTGTTAACCCATTACGACAAAAAATACAGGAAATTATCAAACAGCAATTAACATCTTTGGGTATAAAAGTAGAATTGAAAAGTATAGATCCAAGTATATTTTTTTCCGGCGACCCTGCCAATCCAGACACAATTAATCGCTTTCAAGCGGATATGCAAATGTTTGCTACTGGCAATACTAACCCAGACCCTAGTACTTACATGAAGGCATGGACTTGTGAAGAAATTCCCCAGAAAAAAAATAATTGGTCTAAATCAAATTATTCACGCTATTGCAATCCTGAATACGATAAACTCTGGAAACAGTCTACAACAGAATTGAATCTCAAAAAACGGCAACAGCTATTTATCCAAATGAATGACTTGTTAATAAAAGATGCGATTGTAATTCCTTTAGTTGCTCGTTCTGAGGTAAATGGACTGAGCAATGGGTTAGTTGGGTTAGACGCGACTCCTTGGGATACGAAGACTTGGAATATTAAAGATTGGAAAAGTCGGTAATTGGAGAATGTTCGTAAAAAAAATCAATAAAAGTAAGGATGATTTATCTAGTTCATAAAGGATTAATTTAAAAATAGGTGAGTCAATACAATTACTAATGATAAACCATCAATCATTTTTAGCTCGTTAAATATAGGACTTACGCACTGAAAACCTGAAACCTCGATCCCCCCTAGCCCCCCTTACAAAGGGGGGAATCTATAAAGCCCCCTTTTTAAGGGGGTTGGGGGATCTCTTCTGCGTAAGTTCTAAAATATTTAAATGGTGTATCTAAAATTTCTCTAAGTAGGTTGGCGGGAATAAAACCAACTACATTAATAAATGTAAAATGCTCAAAATCCCTACCAATGACCAATGACAAAGGACAGTTATACTAATTAGGTTTTTTAGTGCCGTTCTACTTACAGTTTTTTAATTTATCATTTCACAGCAACCTTGGGTCTAAAGCATCTCTTAAACCATCGCCGATATAATTAATACTTAACACAGTGAGAAATATTGCTGTACCTGGAAAAATAACCATATGGGGAGCAAATTCTAAAAAATTTTGTGCATCGTAAAGCATTCTTCCCCAAGTTGGGATGTCTGGGGGAAAGCCTAAACCCAAAAAACTGAGTGTAGATTCGGTAATAATTGCTCCACTCACTGAAAGCGTACCGGCAACAAGTACGGGACTAATAACATTTGGGAGAATATGAATCCAGATTAAGCGACTAGGTGAAGCACCAATAGCACGGGCAGCAGCAACAAATTCTGTTTCCCGCACCGTTAAAAACCCTGCTCTGACTAATCTCCCTACGGACATCCAGTTGAGTCCACCAATTAATAAAACTATTAAGATGAATATACCTAACTCTGCTCCCGCGATCGCTTTGATAGAATCGCGGAACAAAAATATGATTAATAACAATAATGGTAATCGTGGTAAAGCCAGACATAAATCGGTGAAGCGCATCAAAATAATATCTGTCCAACCACCATAAAATCCAGACATTGCCCCAATAAATATACCCAAAGATATAGCAACCAACATTGAAAAAATACCAACTGCAATTGATATCCTTCCACCATATAAAATTCTAGCTAAAATATCTTGACCCAAGTCATTAGTACCAAAAGGATGTTCCCAACTTGGAGTCAGAGTTGAAGCAGCAAAATCAATTTTGTTGATGGGAGTGGTATAAAATAATGGTCCAAAAATTATACTCAAGACGATAATGACTAACAAAACTGTACCCAACATCGCTTGAGGATTGTGACGAAATTTCCGCCATGCATCTTGTCGAATGCTTCCTGGGGTAGGAGCATAATTATTGCCTATAGTTAACACGGAAGCTTGGAATTGTTTGGAAATTTCTTTTTGTAAACGCTTTAACATAAACTACCAAATTGATAAATTAATAAATTAATAATTACTTCGTATAAGTTACGCGAGGGTCTAGTAAACCGTAGAGAATATCTGCAACTAAATTAAAAGTTACAATCAAAATTGCATATATAAAAGTAATCGACATAATAACTGGCGTATCGTTATTATAGATAGAGTCAATTAATAAAGCACCAATACCAGGTACTCGAAAAACCCTTTCTGTCACTAAAGCCCCAGTAAAAACACTAGGAATATCCAACGCGACTAAGGTAACAACAGGGATTAAAGCATTTCGCAAAACGTGACGAATGATAACTTGAAAATTGGATAAACCCTTTGCATAAGCAGTACGCACATAGTCTTTATGAATGTTTTCTAAAATTTCCGAACGCACAAAGCGCATTAATAGTGCTGTTTGCCAAAGTCCTAATACAGATATCGGCATAATTGATTGTTTAATTTGCTCAACAAAACTCACCCAATTTGTTACTTCTAAAGTGCTATTATAGATAAAAGGTAACCATTTTAACTGGACGCTGAAGATAATAATAAATAGTAGCCCCGTAAAAAATGTGGGAAGAGAAAATCCCAAAAAAACCAGAGTTGTCAAAATCATGTCAAAAACAGAATTGCGCTTGAGAGCAGAAATCACCCCCAAAGGAACAGCCAACAGCGCACCAAAAAGGTAAGCAGAACCAACCACCCACAGTGTTGTTGGGAGACGCTGGAGAATTAGGCTACTAACAGGGCTACGACTAGTGAAGGAATAACCCATATCTCCACTAATAAAAGCTGTAACCCACTTCATATAACGGATATAAATTGGTCGATCCAAACCGAAAGACTTTCTAATATTCTCCCTTATTTCTGCTGTAATGGACGGATTGAGAGCAAATTCTCCCATTGGGTCTCCAGGAGCTACTGCCAATATAGTAAAAATGACAAGGCTGATGGCTATTAGGGTAGGAATCGAAGTTAGTAGACGCTGAATTAAGTATTTGGTCATGATTGAGGTGCGTAGCGCCAGTATGCATTTAATGTTTAATTTTGACAACCGGCTTATCGCCCTGATAACAAGCTACAGAATTGTAAATTGTGGTATTAGTCATTTCGATTGCCTCTTAAAATTATACTAAGAACGGGCTATAATTCAATACGCTTGATGTTAAGCCTAAAAATAAAGTAACGTAGGTTGGGTGGAACGAAGTGAAACCCAACAAATAACGCATAAATAACGCATAAATGTTGGGTTACGCTTCGCTTCACCCAACCTACCATTATTCTTAACTACCCTAGCCTTCGGCAACCCCTTCGGGGAACGGGAACGCTAAGAGCGAACGCTCCATTCAGCATGACAACCTGTATTTGCTTCATGTGAGATGCTCCCGATGCTTTGTTCAAAGCATAACATAAGTCCAGATTTTACCCGTTTGCAGTATAACGAGAGATCAGCAACTCTAAATCTTATTTTTCCCTATGGAGCGGGATTAGGATTACGAGTATGAACTGCATCCAATTCATGGAAAATCTCTTCATCGAGAACTACATCTACACTTTCCAAATTCTCTTTAAGCTGTTCTAAAGTAGTTGCACCAATAATTGTACTGCTAACAAACCAACGACTCCGTACAAATGCCAAAGCTAATTTTGCTGGTGTCAGCTTATATTTCTGGGCAATTTCTACATAAGCAGCCACAGCTTCACTTACATTTTGTTTCTTATAGCGCTGACTAAATCCTTCATATAAAGTGATTCTTGTCTTCTCTGGTTTGCCATTTAAATATTTACCAGATAAGAAACCAAATGCCAAAGGACTATAAGCTAGTAACCCGATATTTTCACGGTAAGAAGCTTCTGCTAATTCCCAATCAAATACCCGGTTCAACAAGTTGTAGGCATTTTGAATAGAAACAACTTTGGGTAATCCTAACTGTTTGGAAACATTACTAAATGTAGCAATCCCCCAAGAAGTTTCATTACTTAAACCGACGTAGCGAATTTTCCCTTCTTTAATCAAATCCGCAAAAACCGATAACTGTTCGGAAATAGGAACAGTCTCTCTTTCTTGATTTGGGTCAAATACTTTATTGCCAAATAAAGGAACGTAGCGATCGGGCCAGTGAATTTGATATAGGTCTATGTAGTCTGTTTGCAATCGCTTTAAACTATCATCCACCGCTTGTTTAACGTTAATACTGTCAATTGCATTGCCTCCATCACGTACCCATTTTAGATGACGACCGGGACCAGCGATTTTTGTGGCAACAATCAATTTGTCTCGTTGTTGCTGCTTTAACCATTCCCCAATGTAAGTTTCTGTAAAGCCATAGGTTTCAGCACGAGGTGGAACTGGATACATTTCTGCTGCATCGATGAAATTTACACCTTGAGAAACAGCATAGTCTAACTGTTGGTGGGCTTCTTCAATAGTATTTTGATGCCCGTAGGTCATAGTTCCCAGACAAATTTCTGAAACTTTGAGGTCACTTTCACCAAGTTGTTTGTATTGCATGTTTTTGTTTTGTTTTGTTTTTGTTTTATCTCGTCACAAATCAGTCGTAGGGGCACAACCTATTATTTTTTGTTGGTTCGAGGCAATATTTTAAGAGTTGCTAGTTAACTTTATAAACCATGCTGCTTAAACCATGCCTGAAGACGTTGCCACCCATCCTTCGCTTCTATCTCGCGGTAGGAGGGGCGATAATCGGCAAAAAAGGCGTGGGGTGCATCGGGGTAAACAAAGATTTCGGATTTGCTGCTACTGGATTTGAGCTTTTCCTGTACCTGTTCAACTGTGTTAATCGGAATACCCGTATCCTCACCACCGTAGAGTCCGAGAACTGGGACTGTCAGCGTAGAAGCAATATCGACGGGATACTTGGGCTGAAGTTCGGTAGTATCGCCTACTAGTCGCCCGTACCATGCCACACCTGCTTTTAACTTATGATTATGTGCCGTATATAACCAAGTAATCCGACCACCCCAGCAAAAACCCGTAATTCCGACTTTCTCGGCATTACCTTTGGATGATTTTACAGCCCAATCGACTGTAGCATCGAGGTCAGATAACACTTGAGTATCCGGCACTTTAGCAACAATCGCACGAATTTCGTCAATACTGCTTAACTTCAAGACATCACCTTGGCGTGTAAATAATTCGGGCGCGAACCGACAGGTCGGCGCTTCGCCACCGCTAAATATCCCAACTTGGCAAAGCGGCGGGCGATATCTTGAATATGTTCGTGTACACCAAAGATTTCCTGGATTACCAAGACAATTGGGAAATTGTCTCCCGTATCGGGTTGCGTGTAAGCAGGAATTTCGCCATCTTTGACAGGAATTTTCACCGTACCCGCGACCAATCCTTTGGCATCTGTGGCGATCGCGTTGGCGGAAACGGGCTGTACTGCCATAAACCCGGTTGCGATGGTAGCAGTTGCGATCAATTCGCGGCGTGTTACATCTTTTATCATTTTGAGTTATTTAGCTGAAACTATCTAATCTCGATTAACGCTTCACGGTATTAGCAGACTGATTAAATAACAAATCCCGCACTTGTTCGGGACTGATTTGCTGATTTTTGAAAGCCTCAGCTTTTTCATAAGCTCGAATGGTTGCCGGACGCGCTTTTATGGCTTCAAACCAGCGTTGCAGGTTGGGAAAATCTTCGAGCTTTTGGTTTTGCCGTTCGTAGCCTACAATCCAGGGATAGCTGGCTATATCGGCAATTGAATAATCCCCGGCAATAAATTCGCGATCGCCTAATCGCTTATCCAAAACAGCATATAAGCGTCCCGTTTCATTCACATAGCGATTAATCGCGTAAGGGATTTTTTCCGGAGCATATATACTGAAATGATGATTTTGCCCTGCCATTGGTCCGAGTCCCCCCATCTGCCAATACAGCCATTGCAGAACCTCTGCACGACCTCGAATATCTGCGGGAATTAATTTTCCGGTTTTGTCAGCCAAATATTCTAGAATTGCACCTGACTCGAAGATTGAAATAGGTTCGCCACCATCGGCAGGTTCGCTATCTACAATTGCAGGAATGCGATTATTGGGGGAAATCTTCAAAAATTCTGGTTTAAACTGATCCCCAGCACCGATATTGATGGGAATCAGGTTGTATTGTAATCCAACTTCTTCTAAAAATATAGTAATTTTGTGTCCGTTGGGCGTAGTCCAGTAGTAAAGATCGATCATGTTATTTCCTGATATATATTAAAACCAATGACAAATGACAAATAACTGATAACTAATCAAAACGTCTCGACCCAAGGACGTAATTCTATTTCCCACGTCCAAGCACTGCGAGGTTGACGGAGAATGTTGAGATAAGTTTGCGCGATCGCATCCGGGTCAAGATAGCTATCGGGTTTGTCTGCTGGTTCCACACGGGTATCAGAACGAATTGCCCCATCAATTACGAAATGCGCTACATGAATATTTTTAGGAGCCAGTTCACGGGCAATACTCTGAGCCAGTCCCCGTAGGGCAAACTTACCCATTGCAAAGGGTGCAGATTGCGGATATCCCTTAATACTTGCGGAAGCACCCGTAAAAAAAATTGCTCCCCCACCCAAAGCTAATTGGCGTTTTGCTGCGGCTTGTGCCACTAAAAAACCTCCGTATGCGGTGATTTCTAACGTTTTAGCAACATCAACGGGGTCGAGTTCTACGAATGCTCCTCGCACTCGCCAACTCGGATTATAAACCACTACCGTTGGCGTTCCTATTTTTTCTTCGACATCGTTAAAGAGTCGATTTACGTCATCGGGTTTAGTAGCATTAGCAGCAAAACTGACGGCTCCAATTTCCTGGGATAATGGACTGAGTTTATCAATTTGCCGTGCTGCTAAAGCGACGGTGTAACCTTCATTGGCAAACAAACGGGCTAGGGATGCGCTAAGTCCACTTCCTGCACCGACAATTAATGCTGTGGTTGTCATAATCTACTAATGAGTGTTGATAAAATCATATGTTAAGAAATTTAAATTGTAGACGTTAGGCGAGAGTACAGCATCATCAATAATAGGTGCTGTACTCTTGCCTAATTCTGCACCTGAATCGAACTAGAATGGACGACTGCCCCGAATACTAACTCGCTTTAGAATCCGTGTTGCATTCCCATCAAATTCAGGACGGTAATGCGCGGTCGCTTGGTTATCCCAGTAGAGGAGGTCGCCCTTTGTCCAATGGTGCTGGTAAGCAAACTTTGGCTGTTTGATGTGCTGCCGCAAGCGTTCGATTAACTTTGCGCCTTCAATAGGGTCATAGTCAACAATTTCAACCTCATTGGCAGCATTCAAGTAGAGAATTTTCTTACCGCTATCTGGGTGGGTGCGAACAAACGGATGAGCAGTTAGCTTCTCACCAGGTTCCAACTCTCGACCTGCACCGTAGGAAGGAGAAGGAATATCACCCTTGTGCAGCTTGCTAAAAGGATTGTAGTGCAGTACTCGCAAGCTAGCAATCTGCTCTTTGGTAGCGTCGTCTAGTTCTTCATAAGCCTGGACTAGATTAACCCAGTAGGTATCTGGTCCACCTTCAGGTATCTCCACGGCGTACAGCAGCGAACCGCTTGATGGAGCAGGTAGCCAGTGATGATCGATATGGGGCAAGAGTTCGATATTACCGGGACGAAGGTTTACTGAACTTTCTTCATAGGCTGCATTGGAAAGAGTCAGGACGAGTGGTGGCAATACAGTCTCCGATTGACCCTTGGGGATATACGCCGGTTGCTGAAAAATATCGCCAAAGTAATTAGCGAATGCCAATTGCTGGTCTTCAGTCAGTGTCTGCTCTTTGAAGATGAGGAGGTGGTAATCGCGCCATGCCTGCTTAAGTTGTAGAATCGCTTCCGGCTCCAGGGGACGACTAGCATTAATACCTGTGACAATCGCTCCCAACGCACCGTCCGTAGGAGTAATAGCAATACGTGTTGCAGTTACTGTCATGAGAATTTCTCCTTCGTGGTCGGCATCACTGATTCGTAATTAATAGTAAGTTTCTCAATATTTGCAGCAGTCAAGGAAACTTTTGTCGGAAAATTAACAATACTGCGGTAAATTGATAGACAAACCGTAGTATCTGCTTATAGTACTGCATGAATGAGAGGATAATCAAGTAGGTAGCTGCCACAAGACCTCTATCAAAAGGCATATTTTGGTGGCACGTACTTCAAGAGGGAAGAGTGATGCCAAAAATTCATGTTAACGGGATCGATCTGTTCTACAATGTTTGCGGAAATGGTGAGGCTTTAATATTAATTGCTGGATTTGACTGCGATACCTCGTACTGGTCAGCAGTGATGCCAGTGCTCGTAGATAAATACCAAGTGATTCGATTCGATAACCGAGGAGTAGGACAAAGTTCTGCACCAGATAGTCCATACAGTATTAAGCAAATGGCTGATGATACAGCAGCACTACTTAATTATTTAGGAATTACCACAGTTCATGTAGCAGGTCATTCGATGGGTGGACAAATTGCCCAGGAATTGGCTTTGGCACACCCAGAAAAAGTCAAAAGTTTAATACTACTTTCATCCTGGGCAAAAGGTAATGCTAAGTTCAATTCGCTGATTAAAATGTTTGGCGACCTACCTGAAAATTTGGATGGAAGGGTTTATCAAAAAGTTTTATTGCCTTGGATGTATACTGATAAACTTTACTCGACGACCGGGGCAATTGAACAAATTATCAATATTATCGAAAATTATGCATACCTGCCAACACCTCAAGGACTTTATCATCAAAGCCGAGCTATTATCCATCACCATACAAGTGACCGTATTGCCCGGATTTTTTGTCCAACATTGGTTGTAGTTGGTAAGGAAGATATTGTTACTCCTGCGATCTTTTCTGAGCAACTTGCTGACGGTATTCCTAATGCCGAACTTGTCGTTTTTGAACGTGGGGGTCATGGTTTTTTGGTGGAGTTTCCAGATGCTGTTGTGAAAGTAATGCTCAACTTTTTAGCAAAACACTAAGTTTTTGTTCATGTAAGACTATTATTTGATTTTTGAACAGATACGTAGGGTGTGTTAGCGCTTCTCGTAACGCACCATTCTTAAGGAGAGGAGTGCGTTACGCGAAACGAAGAGCGCACCCTACAAATACCTAATTTTGTTAAAAAATCAAACCGGATTCCTATAGGTGAGTTTTGCTCATTTATGCGATACTATAAGCAAAACTACGGTTTTTCTATCCATTTACCGTAGTATGTGGCTTAGTTGTCCAAAAATGGTTTTTCTTCGGTACTGCAAGCCCAAGGATAGCCGTGCAGGTATGGACAGCAAATCCAAATAGAGTATTAACGAGGAAATCCATTAAGATGACGGAAAAACTTGCAATAAACCAATATCCTATTCATGACTTAATCCGAAGTCGCTGGAGTCCCAGAGCCTTTGCCGAACGATCGGTTGAGCAGGATAAGTTGCTTTCCCTGCTAGAAGCGGCTCGCTGGGCACCTTCTTCTTATAACTACCAGCCTTGGAGTTTTATTGTTGCCACTAAAGATGACTCGACAGAATACAACCGTCTGCTCAGTAGCTTAGTTCAATTTAATCAAGGGTGGGCAAAAAGCGCTCCGGTATTGATAATTGCCGTTGCTAAACTGCGTTCTGATGATGGAAAGGAGAATCGACATGCATTTCACGATGTGGGACTTGCGATCGAAAACCTGGTAATTCAAGCAACATCTCTCGGTTTATCCGTACATCAAATAGCGGGATTTAATGTGGATGACGCTAGGAAAGAATACCAGATTCCAGAGGGCTATGAGCCTGTTACTGCGATCGCACTTGGTTATCCCGGCGACCCACAGAGCCTCCCTGATGGGCTGCGAGAAAGAGAATTAGCTCCGCGTATTCGTAAGCCTTTAAAGGAATTTGTGTTTACCGGGCAATGGGGAAACACCATTACCTTTTTGAAAGATTAAAGCTGTATAGGTGGTGCGTTACACTCCGAAGAACGCACCCTACTAGTTCGTTAGCGTGCAATGTTTCCCGTTAGGGACTTCCAAGAAATAAATTCTCCAGTTTTGTGGGATAAGCTCTCCAGCCCGCCCGCTTATAAGGACGGGCTGGAGAGCTTATCCCACAAGAATAATTTGGGTATTTTTTATTTGGAAGTCCGTTAGGGATTGAGTCAGTTATTCACCGTTAACTTCAATAAAGTGTTCTCGTCCTAATGTCCCCGACTGTAAGCCCATATTTCAAACTTGGCTTCAGAGGAAAGAATAACCTTCAAAGAACCATAATGATTAATACAAAATTCTTCAAAATCGTTCATTGTCTGATGAAAAATTTCTTCGCAAACGCGCCAACATAAGCCATATGCTTTCGATTTGAAAATATTTATTAGCTCCTCGACTGTATTATTAACTGTCCATTCTTTCGCTACTAAGTAATTTGACACGTACCCTTTTCGATTTAAATATCCTTCTACATCTATCTCTTTTACTACCGAATCAACAGGCTTAGATTCTGAATTTAATGCTTCATTCCTAGATAATAATTCTCGAAAATAGCCTTCAAATTCTCTTCTTGCTGGTGGGGTAATCCATTGACAATTGAGATAAAACCCTCTAGGCTTAAGCACTCGATCGATATGGTCTAAAAATACTTCCCAATTAGAGACAGTATGAAGCATGTGGACAGTTAATACAACATCAAAACTGTTCTCTGGAAAAGGTAATTGTGAAGCATCAGCTTTAATCAGCTTTAAATTAGGAGGAGTAGTATTTAATTTTTGACGGAATTGATCGAGCATTTCTTGAGAAACATCAATTCCTGTTACGTAATAGCCACGTTTGACCAAAGGAAGAACGTTCAAGCCTGTACGCCTCCGGGCTATAAGCCTTTGTCGTTACCAACATCTTGGTTGCAGCTAAATTGTCGTGAAACCCATGTCCCGACTAGGGTTGCAAACCCTAGTCTGATAGCGAAAGTCCTCTTTTAGAGGACTAAAAACACATATTTTATAAATCTAGTGGTGCATGTCATTAGTTCTGAGGGGTTCAGAGAATCCGGGTAACTTTCACGAAACCCGGATTCTAGCCTTCTAGAATGGTCAATCAACCCATCAAAACTTATGACATGGACTACTAGTACTCCATGTCATTAATTTTGATGGGTTGGTTGGGTGTTGAAAACCTTGGAGAGACGCGAAAGTTTGCGTCTCTACATCCCTCAGAACTTATGACATAAACCACTAGTGGTTCGCCACATTAAATATGAGGGGTAAACGAACTTAAAATTTATTTCTTTTTCTTTCTTTGTGTCCTTTGTGTACTTTGTGGTTAATTTTCTTAGCCCTCAAAATTAATGTGGTGGAGTACTAGTACAACAAGGCACTCATTAAAAAGTACAAAGGCACTCATAAAGAAAGAAAGACAATTTGACGGGCTTTTCAGCCATTTTTAATGGTTGTTTTATTTCCGCCGTTTTGTACTAGTAAATCTAGTCCATTTTAATGGACTTCGGCTATGAGCTTGGGG
>CAXTCQ010000066.1:0-32919 GCA_964242965.1 uncultured Calothrix sp.
GCTCCTAACTCCTAACTCCTAACTCCTAACTCTGAATTTGCAGTTCATTACTTAATTTTACCCATTGTGTTACGTTCAGGTCTTCAGCGCGGGATTCGGGATTAATGTCTAATTGAGTGAGAATGGAGATTAAGCGATCGCGTTCTATAACAGATTGTAAGTTGTTGCGTAACATCTTACGCTTGGCTTGAAAACCTAACTTTACTAACATTTCGAGAAAATTGGGGTCATTTGCGACAACGGATGCGGATGGGATATGCGGAGTCAATCTTACCACTGCCGAATCAACTTTTGGCGCTGGTTGAAACGAAGCAGCGGGAACTGTACAAATATATTCGCACTTAGCTAAATATTGTACTCGTACAGATAATGCTCCAAATGTTCTCGAACCAGAGTTAGCAACAATTCTATCTGCGACTTCTTTCTGTATTAAAAGTACTATCGAATTATACGGATGTGGATTCGGATTGCTGATTGTCCCTAACAACTTTTCAATAATTGGACCAGTAATATTATACGGAATATTTGCCACTACTTGATTCGGATTTTGAAAGGCTGGAAACGGACTTAAAAGCGTTGATAAATCCACTTCTAAAAAATCCCCTTGCAGCAGTAGAAAATTTTCTTTCTTTCCTAACCCCTTAGCTAATAACTCGCACAAGTCGCGGTCAATTTCAACCGCGACTACAGATTTTACTAATGGTAGTAACTGACGAGTTAAAATGCCAGTTCCGGGACCTATTTCTAAAATCCGGGATTCTTGGTTGCACTGTGCTGCACGTATTATTGCCTGAAGTGCCTTGTCACTTTTAAGCCAATGTTGAGCATATTTCCTGCGCGTTATTACCATCTACAATCCTTTCCCCACAATCATTACACTACTTTCCATACTTTTCATTTCTTATTTACTTCTTACTTTATTTTAGTAATTTTTATGACAAAATCTCTCTAATATCTTGACTAGATGAGTTTTAGATGGTACTAAGTTAGTACATGGATAAGCGCTTACTATTTTTTTTAACATCGTTCCGCAGTTTTCAGACACCTGTTTAATTCACTCAATCCCATACTCTTGCTCAATCATCGAAAAGAGGTTTTCTTGTATGGGTGTTAAATGCGGGCTTGGTAAATGCGCGAAAAATTCAAACATTTCAACCGCGACTTCTTCCATATTGTTAACCTCAGATAGGCGTCGTAACCGAAGATGTAACTTAGATGCTACTGCTAAATCTTCAATAGAAATAGATAAATCACTGTTCAAATTCTCCGATTCCATAATTCCTCTCAATAATTGCTAGTATTTGCTCTTGTATGGGCGTGAGATATGGTAACGGTTGTTTACCAAAAAAAGCAAGCAAGTTATCAACTACAGCATCCCGTTCTGATAACTTGCACAGCCGCCGCATCCGCCCAAGTAATTCGAGCATAAATTTACTGTTATCATCTGATAATTCTAGCGATGATAGATGCTCGATTTTAACAGTGTATTCTGCCTCCCAGGTTTCAATTGTGCAAGAGTATTCACCCACACAGGTAATAGCACCCCAGCATCCACGAGTACCACGTAACTCTGGATTATCCTTTGGAATCAAAGTGCATATTTCTCCTTTTCGGTGAGGGTTTGGTAACTTGGTTCGTTCGCGAATCTTGTCCACTATGCCTTTAACTTGGCGTCCAGATGGGACTTTATTACCGGCTGCTTCTACTGCTTGACGCCAGCATTGCCGTTGTTCAGAGGGTTCAAGTTGAGTCAAAGGTCTAACTTGACATTCATTGGTCGGCAAAATTTGGGAACAATTTGTTCCCAAAAATTCTGTAACTTCTATTTGGGTATCATTCGTGTCCTTGAGGTTATCTACGACTATGGAACCAGCGATTAGGTAATTAACATTACGCCTCGTAAAGGCAAACCTCGAAAGGCAGTATTCCTCAAAAGTTTTGTGTGTATTTCTGTACAATTTCTGCTTCCGTAACTTATATAGCGCACGACCAGCCTCGTAAAACGCACGTTCTACAAGTCGTTCGAGATGTTCGCGTTCTATAAGCTCATCGTATGAAAGCTCATCTGAGCTAGCGACCTCAGTCGATATATTATCCAGCGTTGCTTGATTCCCGTTCATAATTTAACACCTATAAACACCTTATTGTAAACCATTAACTATGAGTTTATAAACCGTTAATTATTGGTTAATGCAAAAAGATAAACCAACAGCTTATAGTTAAATAAGAAGCCTCAACCATTAAGTCGAGTAAATGATAGTAAGAAAAATTACAGATACAAAAGTACCTGGTTTAGGGAAAAAGATAAAAGAGGCACGGCTTTCGGATAGACGCTCGCTAGCCCAGATATGCCGACAGATTCCCATGACTGCTGTAAACTGGTACAAAATTGAGTCCGAAGAGACAAAAGCTTTGCCACTTGAAACCTTACGTCGAATTGAACAAGTATTAGGTATAGATTTGGATGTACATATTGACGCTTGATTACTGCTGATTATTATCTTCAAGCGATCGCCGAAATTGCAGATGTACCAGATGTAGTTGATAAGTGCCTATGCAAAATTAATTATATATTCCAGTATTCAGTATTCAGTATTCAGTATTCAGTAAAAAAAGATATATAAATAATTTTGCGTAATACCTACTTATCGTCACCTAAGTCAATTGCGATGGCTGTTGCCGCTACTAGGAGCGATCGCGTTATTGGCGCTTATACATCAAGCAATGGGCAAAAACCCTATAGGAGGGCGGATAGTTAACACAAAAAAATAAGGTTGTGATTGACAACCTCATTATTAAAAACCGATACTCCATAAAGAAAATTCCGTATCTTTATGTAAAAAAGAACAATCTCAGCCGTTTACCTGTATTTACTTCTATACAGCATGTCCCTCTTTCAACACTTGGTCTAGCAGTTTTCTAGCAGGCTGTGCTTTAGCCAGCGCTGCATGATGGTCGCTATAGGCACGAACAAGACGATTCAGACCGTTCACACCAGCCTTAAGTTGTTCAAGTTCTTCCCCTCCAACCAATTCCCCATCAAGCATTCGCTCGATTAAAGGTTTGATATCGCCCACTTCCTGTCGAACTTTTTGGAGCTTTTCTACCGTACTTAATAAAGCTTTTAATGAGTTTAAGATATCGTCAATATCCTGGGCATCTTCTACAGGTTCAGAGGAATTCTCAACTGCTGCCTCGTCTTCATTGCTTGAAGATAAGGGTAATTCAACAGCAGACGTTTCACTTTTTATCCCATTTGTCCGTGGCATCAATGCTTCCTCAAGAAATTTTTCCTAGTTTATCGTTTTATCATAGTAATCAAAATAGAAACAAATTTTGCACCCTTATTCAGTAAGCGATGCCCTTGGCAAAGGCTAAAGCCGTATCGCATTACATTTGAATATCGCTGCTCAACGCGACTATTTAAGGTTACGCTGTAACCTTAGCTTATCCCGCCATAGCAATGACGATTTTATGCTCTTTTCAGCCATTTTAGATGGTAGCTTTATTTACGCGCCCGCTGTACTAGTCTATGTCATGACTTTTGGGGATAAGACCCTTTAGATACGCTGAAATATTCCGTAGGGGCACGATATATCGTGCCCTTAGATACGGTGGGATAACGAAAAACCTGATGTGAAAGTAAGACCCTTTAGATACGCTGAAATATTCCGTAGGGGCACGATATATCGTGCCCCTACATACCGTGAGATAAAGAAAAATTTTATGCGAGGGTCATACCTTGGACTAGTCGCTTATCCTCTATTCCCTACTTTTTGCCCAACTTAAAGATAAATCTGCCACAATACTGGAAATATTTATCGAAATTGTTATTGATACCTGTGTATATACTGTTGGGGAAAACTTAGATAAAAACTTAACGAATTATGCCAGAAACACCTTCAGATACATCAGATACAATTTGGATTGTCACCGATGAACCTCAAATATCGATTCCTGATGGTACAAGAGGTGGAATTGGTAGAGGCAGTGACTGGAGAGAGGAAACAGGAAGGGAATACAGTGGTAGCAAAGGTGTAGGAGATGCTGTTAGGGTTAGCACTCAAAAATTAGAGCAAGAAATGACTCACTTTCTACAAGTAGTGGGAAGATTATTTAAGAATGCAGAAAATCAAGCAAAAGTCAACTCCGGGATGCAACTTGCAGAAATTGAGCTATCGGTAGAAATTAGCGGCGAAGGTGAAGTAAAGTTAATTGGGAATGGTGCAAAAGCCGGAGGGAAAGGGGCTATTAAGTTGACTTTTAAGCGGCAAGAAGCAAAGTAAGATGGTTAAAAACTGGGCGATCGCAATCCGGAGTATTGTCGTAGTGCCTACCGCGATAGGTTTACCCCAGACCTCCGTAACTACCTTATTGGTTTTCGGTTGGTTGTTGTTCTTGCGTGAGCGCTCCTACATGTCAGAGTCAGTAGATTATTAATTTACCGAGCGTACAATAAGGGAGTCCAGACCTGTTCCGGTAAGGAAGGTAACGACCTCCAAAGATAAAACTGAGTTGGATAGCTTGGTAGGTTGTAACAAATTGGGAGGATGATTATTACACTAAGCTGGGGAATTACGAAGCGATGAAAATTCCTGAATATTGGATAGTTGATTATGCTGCACTTGGTGCGAGAAAGTTTATAGGCAATCCTAAACAACCTACCTTATCGATTTATGAATTAGTCGATGGTGAGTACCAGATAGCTCAATTTAGAGGTGATGACCGTATTGTGTCCCCAACTTTCCCCGATCTAAATCTAACTGCTAACCAAATTTTTCAAGGTAGTTTGTAAATTAATTGACACGCTTCTACAGAATGCGCGAGCTTGACTTGGATATAACAATTGTACAACGAGCGCAAATCTACTATGGTGTACTGCTACCGCCATTGCGATCGCGCAAATAGTCCCAAATCTGTCGAATCTCGGTTCGGAATTCTTGGCGGTCAACGGCTGATTGCTGCCTATCTTCTGCCGCTTGGGCTGATAAAGTTTCGATATTCCTGGTTGTTATTGATACTTCTGTACTCAACTGATTAACACTGATAGCTAGATTGTCAACAACATTATTCAACCTGTTAACGTTCTCGCTCAATTGCGTGATGTTTGCCACAACAACATCTAAAGTATCATTTTGTGCGAGTACCGTTTCACCAATGTTAGTAAAGAGAGTTTCTAGCCGATTTAAGCGTTCCTCGATGGTTAGTGGTTGTCCTGCGTTGGTCATTAAGTTTTCTCCCGACCGATCCGATCTAATGCTATCAATCTTAGCCTGCGTAGGCAGGCTTTGTTCGTATAGCGCGTTATGCCTGTCTCGATTCGACGTCGAATCACAATGTCGATAAGTATCAATTTATAAGTGGTAAAACTTATCTAGCAGAAGACTTAGACATACCAACTACCTCTAAATCAAAGTGCGTTATCAAACACCTCAAACCGCAAAGTAGAAACGTCATATTGTTTAGAAAACCTTCATAGAAATTTATTGATGGTGCGTTACAGCTATTTAATATTTTCACTTCGCTTGCGAGTCTGATAAATATTCGAGAATAAGCGATCGCATATAATCTAAAAGTCGAATATAAGCCTTTATTTGCTGATAATCATCATTGGCTTCAAGGTAAAACTGAGCAATAACGGGTATATCAGTAACTCGCATAGACTGCAACCGCTCAATAGCTTGTTGTCGATTCTCAACGCTACCAGTTACTTGAATTTGACTTGCATAACCCCTAATATCGACCGTCAACAGTTCAATTTCCTCTAAAACCGTAAATTCTTCATCAAATGTAAATGTCAAGGACGCAATCTTTTTTCGCTCCTCCTTCGTATTTATATAATCAATAGTTAACTGTTCGAGTAAGAGAGCAATATAACTTTTAATAACTTCAGGATTTTGTGTATTAAGTGTCGCGCTAGTCATCATTTACACCATAGGTAACTATTTTTTCAACACCAAACTTATCGGTTCGTACAATCAGATATTCACTTCCTTTACGATAAACAGCAGACGTATCCCGACGATAACCAGTTTTGGGAACTCTTATTGCCCCCTTCTTGCTAAAATTATGTGCCTTTCTTAAATATTTCAACGGGTCAAATTCTTTTCTAGAGGCATGGTCTAAAATATTATGAGCCACACTTGTATAGGTAAAAGAATCCCACTGTGTCATATACTGTTGTATCTCAGCGACTTCTGTTTCAGTATATCCTTCACACAATTGTTCTAAAAATGGGTCTACAAGCGACTCATCTGACATGATTCAATAAATCTAACTAAAATTCCATAGATTTATAAGTTTATTAGATATTCTATGTTAAGAAAATGAAATTGTCAGTTACTGATTTTATATTTATTTACATACATTGAATTTTTATCGCTAACTTACTTAACAACATCTAAACATTCAGGCAGTCTGTATAGCATCTAAACATCTAAATGTTAAACGAGGCTAGTGGTCGATTGTATTAATTTTAACCTTTTCGAGAAGACCAGATCCCCGACTTCTTTAAGGATGCTGCTGACGAATCAGGGGGTAAGACCCCTCGGCATTGGTAACATATGGCTTTATCGAATGCCCTGTTAGACCGCCCTACCACTCTATGGTAGGGCTAATCGAAACGAACGCGAGTGCGTGTCCCCTTGGGACTCAGCCTGCTTAAAGCCACGGCTTTGTTCTGATTAGCACTTACTGCTTCAAGCCTGGGGCGGTCTTGTAAGCCATCGAGGGGTCTCGCCCTCTCCAAAGCCAGCGGTATCCTTTAAGAAGTCGGGGATCTAATAACCCATCAAAAGTTCTAAAGGATGTAGAGACGCGATATATCGCGTCTCTCCAAGGTTTTCAACTACTAATTGACTATCCTCTATGGTTATATGGCAGAAGTGAGCATTAGCAATTTTATAACATCAATAACGTGCTACTTGTAGGTAAATGTTAATTTACACCTCTCAAAGCAGCAACTAAAATTCGCATCACCTGTTCTAAATCTTCAGGAACTCGATAGCTATTAATTCCCTGTTCAAAATGTTTTCTAGTGCGGTCAAGTCTACCAAATTGCCAAATAGTGCCTGTCGAAACAACACCAATTATTAGAGGCTGTTGAGAAACCGTAGTTGCTCCCTCCCACTGGTCGAGTGCGACTAATTCAGCTACTAGCTGGGTAAAACCCCGCGTCAAATCCTCATATTTTGCTTCAATGACTAATAGCTGATTAACAGAATTTAATCGCAGTAAGTAATCTAAATTGCCCTGAAGCCAATTCGATACTTTTAAACTATATTCAATCCGTAATTCTGCCTGTGTATAGTGAATTAACTCTGTTACCACTCGTGAAATGAGAATTTCCCGTCTTGCTAACTCGTTAGTTAATGGTACAAATGGCAGTACTTCCTCAATGCGATCGCGTAGTTCTTTCAAACGGTCTAATTCATCTGGAAATTGAGGTAAACTGAGATTTTTTCGGGTTAATCCATAGCCAAATGCTTGAGCTAACTCACTAGCTTCAATGCCAAGTTCAAAGTATCGACTAAAAGTATAACTTTGATTTGGGTCAAGGATTGGCATAGGTCAACTGTAAATGACATTTCATGGATTACAGCCTGCTTTCAGCAGGCTTTGTTGCAATTAGCGATACCATTCTATGGTATCGCGGGATTTTGGCATTCGAGAAAGTTATATATTGCAAATAATAAACGGTATCGAGTTTCTTTAAGCAAATTACTAAATTCAACATCTAAACATCTAGACAATCATTATCGAGCCTAAACATCTAGATGCCATACGAACTCACCTCAAAAGCTCACCCATTTGGTGTTTAACCAACATTCCTTTCAACGTCTCATTCTCTGCCTTCAATGCAAAATTCTCCGCTTCCAACTCCCGAATCCTCTCCTTCATTGCTTCCTTACTCGTGCCAACTCGATGAATTACTACCTCCTTATAAATCTCTAAATTTGCTTCCTCACTCATCCAGCGTTGATATGTATTCGTATGTTCCTGTACCGTATGTCCCATATAATCAGCCATCGTTTTAATCGGAACCTGCAAACGGTGTCCCCGAATAGCATAAGCGTGACGCAAATCGTAAGGACGGAAACCTAAATTAATATTTTTGAAGCGAATATACAGTTTTGCAGTCCGATTATTCAGCTTTCCACCGTTATAGGGCAACTTGACATTCTTTAAATCGAATAACTCTACCCAATGGGGATGTAAGGGAGGAATACCGCCAGATCGTTCCCCCGTCTTCGTACCTTCCGTCAAACTAGGGTTTAATTTGACTAGATGAAACGTATTCTCAGGGTGAGTAAAAGCATCCAAATCGACAGCAAATAACTCGTGCGATCGCAATCCGTATGCAGCAAGCATCCCATATGCCCATTGCCATTGTTCGCTAAAGGTAATATTATCTTTACTGGTATACTTTGATAAAGGCAATCCAATCTGATTAAATCCGGTAATTATTTCTTCGTCATTCGGGATGACGCGAATTCTCGGATGCGGTTGGGGAGTAGCATAGGCATTAATTGTCTTAACAGCATCAAAATCACAAAATTCGCAAAACTTCTTTAATTGCCAAACCAATAAATACCTAGATGAAGTATTGGGATTGGTTTTTTCTAAGGTTTGTTCCAACGCATCCAAAGTTAAAGGTTCATTTTGCGGTAACTTTTTCAAATGTCGTAAATAATGACTTTCCCAAGTCCGCAATCCTTGACGATTTTTGTCATGGGTTTTCCAAAATTCACGCTCATACTGGGCAATTAACTCCCAAATCGGTCTAAAAGGCTTTTTCTCCTCAGTTAAAGCGATTTTTTGAGCTTGCTTACCTAGTAATTCAGGAGTCCAGCTAAACTGCTTCGTAATCAATAATAAATCCAACTCACGCGCCTTAGTAACAGCAGCTTTCACTCCGACATCGTTTGCAGTGAAACCCAGAGAAATAGTATATTGCTTATTCGAGCTACCATTTTTGCCAACATCACCAGGTTTACAAGGAAAAGAACCCTGCAAACCAATCGATTTTGGACTGGTTAACTTAATTTTAACCTTCACCCGATCGAGACTTAACGACGAATTCGCAACATAAATAGCATGTTTAATTCGTAAATACTCGCGTTCAATCTTCGCAAAATCATCTGACGCAAGATTTTTGGCTTTCCATAGCTTCCATTTTGCAGCTTCCCAATCCTCAATTTGTATCCCATCCCACGAAGCACGACGGGGGTCATATGTACTAGTTTCAGTGCTAGACATAACAGCTTCTAACTAATAATTAATTGAATGATATACGGCAAACAGACATAAATTGTCGCAAGCGCATAAGATATTAGCAGTAATAGGCAGAATTTATATCGATTTACCAAGTTGCAAGTGCAGCATAGTCGAAATAATCGAGCATGGCTACAATTTTTACTCACAATTCTCCGCACTAGATAAAATCTTCCACTTGATTCCTTTTTCCAGTCAGACAAGCTTAAAATTATACGGAATTATAACCTGACACGCAGAAGTTAAACTATAAATCCAACGGTAGCAGGATGATGAGGAACCCCATGAACCTACAAAAGAAGTATACATTGCCTTTTTTGGTTATTGCGATCGCAGCGACTCTAGGTAGTTGTGCATCGAACCCCACCGCTAATAATATCAGCCAAACGCCTGCACCAACAGCAACACCCGATATTGTCGCAGTTACCCCAACCCCTAGCGAGACACCTAGTGTAACTTCACCTGCACCAGTTGAGGAAACACCGGAAGTAACTAGTACGCTAACTCCATCCCCAAGTATTACTAAGTCACCTCAAAAAAGTACGGTCAGAGAGAATCTACCCAGAAATGCCATCAGCTACAATGCGATTCCCTCACGTTCCCAGACACCGACAGGTAAAACAGTAGATGTCACAGTGTACAATAGCGATGCCCAATGTCAGGAACTGGTTCCACAAAAAACCGCAGTCCCCGCAGAAGAGCCCGTAGCAGGTGCAGTTGGGAAAATCCTCGAAGGACGCGATAGCGGTGATTTTAGCCTATCTGGATACCGCGTCAATGTTAAAGATGGTATTGCTACAGTTGATTTACGCTTAGACCCTAATTCTAAACGATTCCTAAGTTCGCTTTCGAGTTGCGAACAATTTGCTTTATTTGGTAGTCTCCGCAAAACATTAATTAGTAACAATCAATGGAAAATTAAAGATGTTCGCTTCACAGAAAAAGGTGAAGAAGTCGCACTTTAAGTAAAAGTTAGGAGTTAGGAGTTGGGAGTTAGGAGTTAGGAGTTAGGAGTTGGGAATTAAAATAATGAATTGTGGAGTATATCATAAGAATGATTTAAATATTAAATAACCCAACTTTTAACTCTTAATTATGAACTTCAAACTCCTAACTCCTAACTTTTAACTCCTAACTTCTAATTCCTAACCTTGAGACAACAACCACTGCTCAACCAACTCCGTGACAATATCGCTCATTTGACGCTCTTGAGATAAAGCCACAGCCTTCATTTTACGATGCAATTGCTTAGGTAGATAAACAGTCGTCCGAATATAATCAGGGTCAGTACTTTTACTTTTAGCAACTATTTTCTCCTCAATAGATGGCAAATCGCGCTGCTGACGACTTCTTGCAACATCAATCAAATCATCAAAACGACTACCCTTCTTTTTACTACTCATATAAATTTAATTACACAACATAAAGCCTAAATTTTACCTTTCAACTTTACCCCTCTTAAACCAATATTTCCTTTCCAACCTCCTTATAACTATGCCAAGCAAGTAGTGCAGCATCACCCTTTACAGCATTAACTGGCACACCCTCCAGCGCTGCCTGCTGAAACACCGCCCAGCGCTTTATACCCATCTTAAACAGCGGTAAACCAGCACCCTCCAAACTAACTTTCGCCTCCTCCCCAGAATTATTTGGATGCGGTGGAATCATAGTCAGTAAAATTCGATATTTTGTTCTAACACCCTGAAGCGCATCAACCATTTTTAGAGTAGCAGCTAATGCGATCGCATCCGGAGTAGTTGGGATAACCAATAAATCGCATCCCCGTGCTAGCTTTTTGAGTTCATTGAGTTGAGGACGAGCAGGTGTATCAATAACGACATGTTCGTAAAGTTTTGCGAGGCTGACAGCAGTTTCTTCGTCTGCCACTTTAAAGGGTAATTTACCCCGATTCGACCAATCCAGAGAACTACGGTTTAAATCGCCGTCCACCAACAGGGTATCAGCTTTTGTTTGCAGGTATGTAGCTAGATGTAATGCAGTTGTCGATTTACCAACCCCACCTTTAAAGGCAGCCACTGTAACAATCATAAATTTTACAGAATTTAGTTATAAATTATACCAAAAGTCAACTGTAAACGTATAGATGTTTAAATACTTTCTTGCATTTAAACATCTAAATGCAAAAACCATAGGTTAGGCGACTGAAAAAGACATTTAAATGTTTATATGTCTGAACATCTGTTAAACATCCAAATTTTTAAACATTCAGATGTTAAAATATTAAGTAAACTAAAATTACGTAGGCGAAATATTAATAGTTGAAATACAAATATACAAATAGTAAGAGTGCTTAATATTAGCAATGTAAAATACGGGCTGTACAATTGCGGGAATCTACTAATTATTTTAACGAAAGTTACTTCTAAAAATTTAGGCGATACTACTAGGCGCAGCCACCGTGCGATTGCCATAAGTTATCACAGAAATAGACAACAGTCATGGATTTAACGAGCGTAGTTAACAGATGCCGACATTCATAAATACCTAAATACTTAAACATCTAGATACTTATGACAGACGCCTGGTGATATATATTATTGAGTGATAAGTATTGAGGTGCCCATGAGTAAAAAAGTTAATAAAATAGACATGCTTTTATTAAAATCTTTAGCCGAAAAAGCGCTCTATGGGTTAAAGATTGAAGAAGAATTTAACAAACTTTATGATTCTGATTTAACCATTCGCAGCCTTTATCCTAATCTTGAGTGGTTAGAGGAAAACGGGTTTATTTCCTCTTGGTGGGTGGAGGAAGAAGGAGGAAAAAGGCGCCGATGCTATGAATTGACTCTTAAGGGGAGGCAAACTTTAGGATTGTAATATTTTGAGGGACGCCCGCTTACCCATTTAGCACAATGATAACTGCCTCGGTGAGACGATATAAAGTACCAAAATCGATGACTCCTATGGGTTTTGAAAAATTGATGAAAGTTTACAAATGTACTTTTGAGGAATTAGTGCAAGCTCAGAAGGAAGCAGGTGCGGTTGAAGATTAGTCCTTTTAATAACACTGCATAACTATATTTGCATACTATTATCTAGTTTTATTCACTATAGGTTATAGTAGTGCGAAGCCAAGCATCATATTTTATTAATGTTCAAAAAAACATATTTTAATTTCATCATTGCCAGTAGTACATTACTCCCCTTTACCATGAGTTCTGATGTGTCCGCTGCCAATGTTCAATCCCAAAAATGTGAAGCTGAATCGGTGTCGATTTCGCGCACTGGCAAAGTAACTACTGAAATTACATTTATTAACCAGCGAAGCGTACCAGTAAAAACATACTGGCTCGACTATTCAGGCAAGCGTAAGTTTTATGCACAAATTCAACCAGGCGATAAAGTTGTTCAGCAAACTTACGTCACGCATCCTTGGGTAATTACTGATGCGTCAAATAATTGTTTGGGTGTTTATTATCCCGATGGACAACCGCGTATCATTGAGATTCCTTGAGATACGGAGTTAACCGCACCTGCGATACCAGTTAAGTAAAAGAAAGCCTACTGGCATTACTTAACCATTACTATAGAACCCACAACTGCCGTTACTGGTTAGGCGATCGCGTAAGCGTGCCGGAGGCATATCGCGCTTCCCTCGTACAGTATGAAGCATATCGCTTTTCGGGGCGGTTGCAGTAGCAAGGTATCCTGGTTGCGATGCCCTAACTGCTTCCACTTTGTGGTATCGCAGTCCATCCCCGAAGAATTACTACTTTTTGTCTCCTGAATCAACCTCATAAATCCTATAAGAGTTTTGGTTTGGTTGATAATGCTCGCGGTGAATTGTCGTTTCCTTAATCCAGACGAATTTCCACTGCTGTAAACCTCGACCATAACGTTGTTTACGAAGATGCGATCGCCTTTTATGCGGTAACAAGGAGCGGTTATTTTCAACACTTGCACCAACTAAAGTTTTATCATCAATCGCTTCAGAATCAAGTGGCTCAAATAACTGCCTTTTTCTACCACAGAATTTAATTTTCCTCAATTCTAGTTGTTCGGGTTTATTTTTTGAGGTTGGTACTTTACTAAACCCTTTTTCTTGTTGTGGTATTTCCCGAACAAAGTCTACTTGAATCTCTTCGGGATATGATTGTAAATAGAGAATGCAATTAACTATTAACTTTAAATAATCAATAACTAAATCTATTTGCTTAATAGCCAGTTGCTTGTTTTCAGCTTTTAATTTTTCTTTTTTCAATGAAGAAAGTTCTTCTATTCCTTGAATAACTTCATCACTTTTAGCTAATAATCTTTGTTTTTCTATTTCAGCAGCTTCTCCAACAGTAATATTTTCATGACTTTGTATTAAATTGAAATTAATTGTATCTTCATAACAATCAACGCAATTTTTTATATTCTTACTTGCTTCATTTTTTGTAGTGGTTAGCGTAATTTTTAGGAAACCAGTATTTGAACATTGAGAAACATAAGCGCCATCAAGTAAAAATAAAAATTTTTTTTTCTGTTTATGAGTATTTTTATCTTTAACTAATAATCTAAGCACTCCAGTAATATCACCATCAACTCTTTTATCATTTTGCTTACCAAAATGTAAATAAACTGTAGGAAATGGAAGACGAATATCTTTTAAATAAACATTGTCAACATCTGTTGTTTCAAATAGTTGTAATAGATTATTATCAAAATCAAAAATGTTATTACCACTAAAAACAAATGATGAGTATTGTAAAAAAGTTAAGTAATCGTCATTGTTATATTCCTTTAATATATTCACTAAGTCAGTATGTTTTTTTGTGCCAGCTAAATAAGAAAAATCTGTTATATAGTTATGTAGCATTCTTAGATATTGTGGAAATAACTCGTTATTAATTGATGCTTTAATGTCTTTGATTCTTCCTGATTCAAAGCATTCAAATGAATTTTCTTTATTCTTTGAAGGAAAATTAAATATAATCTTGTCTTCTGGACTACAACCATCACTTAGAGCCTGAATCGCTAGCTCTAAAAAATTAGCTCTAGCTTGGGTGTAACGGATAGGGTGATATTTAGACTGGGGGGTTATTTTAACTTTCATCTTATAGTTTATGGGTAGCACACACTTGATACATGAAACAGTGTTCCCATAAATTCAGGTAAAATCACTACGAATTTATGGATTAATAGGTTATATTAGTGCGAAGCCATACGGAGTTAACCATACGCTCCGGCCCGGACGCAACCCACGCTTGTGAAGAAGACAGCAACCGAAGTATCGCCTTGGGCGGTATTGGCGGCGCGAGCCATCGCTATGGTGTCCAGGTCGATAATGTGTTGGAACTTCAGATAGTGACGGGTTCGGGTAAGTTGGAAACTTGTTCCCCCTACCAAAACCGCGATTTATTTGAAGCAGTGCTGGCTGGTCTGGGTCAGTGTGGAATCATAGTGCAGGCTACAATTCGGCTAATCGAAGCCTTCACCCATGCCCGTGTGTTTCTTTTGTATTACGATAATTTGGATACTTTTACTCATGACCAACGCTTACTAATTGCTGATGAACGGTTCAATTATGTAGAAGATCAGGTAGTATCTGATACTAAGGGCGGTTGGCGTTATATGTTAGAAGCGGCTAGCTTTTACATCCCACCCAATCAGCCAGACAACACTAGGTTACTTGCGTCTTTGAGCTACACTGCGGGTACAGAACAAGTAGAGGATAAATCTTACTTCGACTTTCTTAACCGATTGGCAGAAACTGTTGCTTTCCTCCAATCCATTGGTGTTTGGTCTAACCCTCATCCTTGGATTAACCTGTTCGTACCGGGTACAGCCGTTGAGCAATATGTTGGGGATCTGGTTTCTACTTTGACACTGGCTGATACAGGAAATAGTCCAATTCTGCTGTACCCTGTCAAAACCGATCGTTTTAAGCTGCCTTTATTTCGGACACCCAACGATTCCGTTGTGTTTCTCTTTGCTATTCTACGGACTGCACCGCTTGATGATGCTACAGTTAGCAAAATGCTTGATGACAATCGGAGATTTTTTGAGAAAAACCGCGATATTGGCGGTACTCGCTATCCCGTAGACGCTATTAAATTTTCAAGCGAAGATTGGAAGCGGCAGTTTCGTCCGGTTTGGGGCAGGTTGGTAAGTGCCAAGCGACGCTACGATCCTAACAATTTGCTAACCCCCGGTCAGGGTATTTTTTAACGTCATCATAGATTCATCGCCGGAGTTTGCCGCCCAAATTCCGGACGATCTAAAAAACGATTGCATTACTACAAATAGCAAAAACTAAACTTTAGAGATTTTTCCAACGCCCCTACCATCAACACCATCAACGCTGATATCACAGTCAACGAAGGCGCAGTAGCTAATAGCGCCACCGCAACCGACCCAGGTAACGACACCCTCACCTACACTTACCGTACTAATTATGAGTCATTTATGAAAAGCCATCTGACTATTTCAGAGAAATTTAGTGATATAAAACTTATATGAAGGGGAGTAGCTCTGCTGACTAAAATCAGCATACCTGAGTCAACACACTGGTGATGAACCTGGTTCAGGTGACAAGTTTCTGGTTTCAGTGCGGTACTGAATGTTAGAGTATTTGTAAGCGAGACTTTCACTAAATTCACATCTGATGTGAGTTTGGTGAGGTCTTTTGAGTCCTTCCAAACTCTCTCAGATTGCTAACACATTCTCAAGAGAAGTTTGAAAAGAATATGGACACTATTACCACTGTTTTGATAGCATTAGGACTTGCAGCCGATGCTTTTGCTGCTTCGATTACCACTGGCATAAAAATCAAACATCTCCGAATCAAACATGCTTTGATAATTGCAACTTTTTTTGGATTTTTTCAAACTGTTATGCCATTGCTCGGTTGGCTGTTAGGTCAAAGCTTGAAAGGTTTCATCTCACAAATAGACCATTGGATAGCATTTGCACTTCTGAGTTTTGTAGGGGGGAGAATGATTTATGAATCTATGCATTTAGAGCATTCAGATACAACTCAACCCGAACTTGACCCCTTAAATATTTATGTTTTATTAACTCTATCTTTTGCGACTAGTATTGATGCTTTAGTTGTTGGTATCAGCTTTGCTTTTCTTAAAGACTACATTGCTACTTTAGTAGTAGTAATTGGAATCATAACCTTTCTTATGGCTTTTGGTGGTGTCTTTATCGGTAATAAGTTTGGTAATTGGTTTAATAATAAAGTTGAAATCCTTGGTGGACTAATATTGATTGGTATTGGGACAAAAATACTCTTTGAACATTTATCTCAATCTCCATAGGTTTTCATTATAAAGCTTGAATGTAAGTCGGTCGGTATAAATAAAACGTTTCTTGTAAGGGTCGTCCTTTGTCCTTTGTCATTAATCATTGATAAGAGTTTGGGACACGTTTATGAGTCGTAACATAGTCATGTTTATTCTCTCCCACCTACTTAGTAGGGGTATCTTTTAGTTTCTCCAAATACCACAACTCCTCAATGCTTGTCGATTACCTTGCCATCTGCGGATTGTCTGCGATCGCTGGTTCATAAATTAGAGCGACAGTTATCGTAACGTTACGCCAACTGCCCAAAAAGCGATCGCTTTAGTAAAAAATATTAATGTTGCTTTTTACAACACCCCCCCTGGCAACAACCTAAAAAGCAAGCGAAAATAAAAAGATGAGTAGGTAGGTGCGAAAAAAACGAAGTATGTAACGAAACGTAAATTACCCTCTTCCCTACTCCCTAACTCAAACGATAATTTTTCCTACCTACTTAGTATGAAATTAATCAAGCGGACAACACTGCAATATAGCGAAGGTTCATCCGACAAAGTTTACGAAGTAGACATATGTCAGATCCCAGAGGGTAGCTATGTTGTAAATTTCCGCTACGGCAAACGAGGTGCGAATCTCAAAGAAGGTACAAAAACAACCCAACCCGTAAACTTGCCAGAAGCACAACGAGCATTTGATAAACTGATTCAGGAAAAGACAAAAAAAGGGTATCAAGATGTCACTTCCCCAAGTATTGAAATTGAGACACCCCCAGTTGAGACACCTGTAGATAAAACAGCACGCAAACAAGCTGTACTTAATCGACTTGCTAGCAACCAACCGAGTAAATGGAAACTCGAACGAGCAATTTGGCGTGCTGGAGAACTTAAAATTAGTGAAGCGACACCATTACTAATTAAATTAATTGGTACGGGTGAACCATTGAGAGATTATTGTATAGCTTGGAGTTTGGGATATTGCGGTGGAGAAGATGCACTTAGCGCACTTGTGAGACTATATCAGAATGCGACTTCCCCAGAATTTGTGAGTCGGATTGCCTTTGAAGCACTTTTAAAGCTTGCCGATGCAGCAACAAAAGCAGAGTTGCAAGCAGAAATGGTCGAGTTCTTGCCAAAAGAGTTACAAAAATTAGCGCCTACAGAAAAAGAACAATTTGCGATCGCATTGAAGAGTTATCTTGAAGGTGGGGATTATCGACGCTTTGCAGTTCTCGACACGATTTACAGGGTAGATAATCAGTATATTCGTCCAGCTTTACTTGAGATATTACGTACCGCACCTTTAAAACCGAGTTACTTTAAGTACGTGCGGCATATTTTTAAAGTGGCAGAATATCGTCATGATGCAGAAGTATTTGCCATACTTGCCTATCGTTTTGAGAAAGAGTCGGGAAATTTTGAAGGTTACAGCTATCGGGAATGGGATGCTGTAAATCGTAGGTACACCGATAAAATCAAAAGACGATACGAAGATGAACTCAAAAGTCCAAATTCCAACAAAGCTTATAGTAACCAAACTCGTGAATACCTACGAAACAGAACTTGGCGTACAATTAAGCAATTGGGCAAAGAAGGTGACAGTAATTATATAGATATGGCAGTTGAAATGCTTCTGCAATATTCCGATACAAATGCCGAAGCACCCAGAAACACAGTATTACATCGTTGGAATAGTCCAAACATGCATCGTAGTTGGGATGCATATGCAAGCTGCATCAACTTAAACCATATTCTCTATGAAAACAGTCCGCGTTACGAACTAAAGCATAATTCAAAAGCTTGGTGCTGTCGGGAAGGATATAAACCAGGAGATGCAACACCAGAAAAACGCGAAGAAGCATTTCCCGAACTTTGGAATCAGCACCCTGAAGCACTACTAAGGTTATTACTCGAAAGCGAATGTCTTCCGGTACACGAGTTTGCAGTCAAAGCAATCAAGGCATCTCAAGTTTTCTGTGCTTCCATTAATATAGATATCATCATCAAGCTGCTTGAGAAAGCTTACGAAATTACCGCACAATTCGGGTTTGAACTTGCACAACCCAAGTACAATCCCCAAAACCCGAATCGAGAATTAGTTCTCGCTGTCATCCGTTGTGTATCTCAGTCAGCGAGAAACCAAGGTTATCAATGGATAGAAGCAAAACCCGAATATTTCTTAGAAGATAGCAGCTTTATTTTTGCTTTACTAACCAGTCAACACGAAGACACTCGCAGCTTTGGACGCAGATTATTAAGTTTCTCCATACTTAGCGATGCAGCAGCCAAAGTTATTTTAGGACGCATCATAACAGAATTATTGGCATTCACAGCCGAAAACAACAGCGAAATCGTCAAAGAAATCAGCAAAATTGTGATTTTAAGATTTGCACCCTAACTGCAAAGCTTAAATATGGGAGTAATCAGCGACTTACTTGCACATCCCATGTTAGAAGTTCAGGAATTTGGTGCAAGAGTATTACTCAATCATCAAATAAGTTCCGAAAACTTACCGCAAAGCGTTATCGAGTCCCTACTCGCATCACCTTACGAATCATTGCGAATCATTGGGATACAGTTATTTGGACAATTGCCAGATGCGAAATTAGTAGGAGAAGAGAGAGAATTGGTGATTGCGATTGCGCTTAATCGCAACTCAGAAATTCGCAATGCAGTCAAACCGATTGTAACCCGTTTGGCGATCGCATATCCGGACTTTGCAATCGAAATAGCCAACGAATTTATCGAAATTTTGCTAACACCCGAAAAACACGAAGGAATCCACAGCTACTTAGTCAATTTACTCAAAGAATTACAGGGATGGATGACAACCATACCCAAACAAACAGCATTAAAGCTACTCCAAGTCAAATCAACCGCAGCACAGGAATTAGGAGGTGTATTATTGCAAGCAAACTACCCAAGCTGGATTTCCGAAATTACCACTAGCGTTATAGTAAAACTAGCCGATTGTGAAATTATCGCAGTTAGAGAAGCCGCACGGCAAATGTTTTTACAAATCCTAGATAGACTTCGTAACGACACCCAAGAAATGATGACAGCAGTACGAATACTCGAAGCAAAATGGCAAGATACCCGCGAATTTGCATTTCAAGTATTCACAACCGAATTTACACCCCAAGAATTTACACCCCAAGTATTAGTAAGTATATGCGATAGCGTCCGTGAAGAAGCAAGGAGATTAGGACGGGACTTACTCACACGTAACTTTCAAAGTCATGATAGTAAAGAATATTTATTAAAATTCAGCGAACATCCAGCCAGCGACATGCAAACATTTGTCACCAATTATTTAGAAGAATACGCAATTAACAACCCAGAAAGAATACAAGAATTAACATCATATTTCATTACAGTATTATCCAGCGTTAACCGCAGCCGAGTTGCCAAACAGCGAATCTTTAAATTCCTCGGTCGAGAAGCCCAAAAAAGCGAAACAGCAGCCCAAATCATCGCCGAAATCATGACCAGACAATCATTGACAATGGTAATTGCCGACAAAGCCGCAACAATTCAAATCATGTTAAATATTCGTAAAAAATATCCCCATCTTTCGATGCCAATTAAAGTAAAAGAAGTTGTAGAGATAAGGAGATAAAATAATGACCGCAGAGACACAGAGAACATAGAGAGAATAAAATCAAGAGAGAGAACGGTTAGAATTAACTTATTATAACCCTTTGCGCCTTTGCGCCTTTGCGCGAAAACAAACTTTCATTCAACCTATAAAACATGGAATTTAACTACGCATACAAAAACAACACAGCAATCACCGAAAATGGCAACAACACCCAAATGTCATTTTCCCCCGACACCAAACGTCCCCCCACCTTTTTCATCGGAGAACTACGGCAAAACATCGCATTTCGAGAAGCAATCAGCGCACTACACGATGTCGTCGTCTCCGACATGCGCTTTCAACCAAAAGATAAAACAGCATACAAAGAATGGCGTGCCAAACAAGATGAGATAAACTGGGATTTAGTCGCAGCAATGCGTCAAGATGTCGCCGATAAAATCAGAGAACTACAAGAAGAATTAAAACAATTAAACAACAATAGCTTTACACGACTATCTCCTTACTATAAAGCCAGAGAACAATTTCGGCGCTACGTTTGGCAGAAACAACTCGATTTTTACTTCGTATTCGACCCAGTAATAATAGTACACCCCGACGAAGTATTTTTTGAATGCTTCAGCGTCGATGAATCAAGCTACGGACGCTTAGGTGCAAGTTACGAAGTATTCAAAAACATCAACGAATTTGCCTGCGGAACCACAAACGTCGATTACTCCGCAGCACTATACGACGAATTTCAAAAAATTCGCACCTACAAAACCACCGAATTCAAAATCGACCCATCAGGGTTTGAAGTCCAAACAACCAACGAAGAAACATACAAAGAAGTCAAAATCGACCTACCCGATAGTTGGGTACGTGGGTTCCTCCAAGTAAGTTCCGCAATGTCCTTACCCGCAACTCAATTCGACTTAGACCCAATGGATATCCATAATATCTGCTTCGTACTGCGTCGTCACAAAGAGAAATTTGGTCCCCGCAGCATTCGCTATCACCTCCAACCCGGTGAACCGATACGAGTCATATTTGAACCTTGGAATATTGAAGTTGTTTGTCATCGTTCACCATACCTTGGTTCCACACCCCAAACCATTCGCATCTGGGGTCGTCGTCGTCTCCACATCCTCGAACGTCTCATTCCCATAGCCAAAAAATTCACCGTTTATTTATTAGGGACGGGGATGCCATCATTCTACGTCGCAGACTTGGGGGATATGTCTTTTACATTGGGTTTATCTGGGTGGACTGCAAACGATTGGTCGCAATCTGGTAACTTCGACTTAATGGCACCTCGTGGTGATGTCGATGAGTGGACGCAGAAGCTAATATTCAATGCATTACGGGAAAATTGGGTAGAAACTGCCGACAGTCTCGCAAAACGTCTCAAACTTAGCCGTACTGCCGTTACTGGTGCGTTAAGTGCTTACACCCAAGCTGGACGTGTGATATACGACTTAAACAAACAAGTTTACCGCGTCCGCGAACTTAGCCGCGACCCTTTACCGATGGAACGATTGCGCTTTGCTAACGAACGCGAAGAAAGCGCTACAAGGTTTTTGAGTGTAAATGCTGTTCGGGTAGCATCAGTAAATAACAGCGACGATTTATTAACTCTGCAAGGTAGCGTTAAAGACAAAGAAAAAATTTATGCACCATCTTTGACGATTGATAGAGACGAGCGTATAATTGACGCAGAGTGTACTTGCAACTGGCATCAGCAAAACAAGCTGTATAAAGGTCCCTGCGAACACATTCTCGCGCTGCGGCAACATCATGCACGAAGCGCGTCATAACCTAAAATCGCGCACCCGTTGGTAACTAATTCCTTGCAACCCGGACGGTGGATCGCCGTCCATGCTTTCAGTATACGCACACATCACTAGCCTACTCTTGACTGTGCGGTCTTACGAGTACTATGCGTATTCCGGTTTAACTTCCACGAAGTGAATGGACGCATAGTACTCGTGACCGCTTGAGTTGAGTAGTCTAGTCCTGAGGGATTTACGAAGGGGAAAACCAACAAAAAGGTGCGCGATTTTAATTTTTCGGTCTAACTCCCGTCCGAAGCAAATCTTCAAAAACCTGACTTGCCTTAAGTGATTTAATCAATGTTTTTTAGATACCGCACATCCCAAAACAGCGATACCACGAAGCGATCCCCTTCGGCATCACAGTCAACTCAGGCAGCAGCGATGCCGATGCAGTTCGTCCATACTTCTAACCTGTTCGGCATCCAGACATGCACGAGTGCTGCTACTAATAAGGCAGGGTATAAGAATTTAAAAACCCGCATTGGTTTTACGCCGAAAAGCGCAAAACGTTCGTTTGATGCTGATAAAAACAGTATTTCTTGTCAGGCTCGATAATCGGGATTAATATACACGTAAAGTTCATTGTTAAAAGAAAGTACTATCATCTATAAATGTTTCAATTACTGCTAAACAAAGTTGACTAAATAGCAGCATAAATATTACTGAAACTGCATAGGTTACACTCAGAAACTGAAGTGCTGTTTCAAATACAACGATGGGGGCCATTATTTGTTCTCCTTTTAAAAAAGTGAATCTTGATTTACTTTTTTATAGGGTTATTCAAATCAACTTATGCACCTCGAAGGGTCGTAGACACCCCGGTTTAACTAAGTTTGGGGTTTTTCCTCAATTTCTTACAAAACTTGCTCTACCATGCTTTCAGATTTTAGGGTGAATGCATAAATTTAACTTAATTAACCAGGACTTACGTAAAGCCCCCCTTTTTAAGGGGGGTTGGGGGGATCGCAACCAAAATTATACCGTCCGCTCATCAATTTCCACGCCCGTATTTATATTTCTTCCCGTATCGACCACCCATAACCCCGAAATTCCACGTAATAGTACGAAGATGGAAGTACCAAGGGCATCGCAACTATCCCAGTCAATACCGTGTTAAATACGATCGCAACTACATATTTTTGGAATTTACGAATCTTAATCAGCAAACTATCTCCAGATGTTGTGTATAGTGATATACTAATTTCTGAAAAACACTGATTGTAAACGGGAAAAAATACATTTAAATCTAACGGATTCTGCCAACATACTTTTTACAATTTGGTTACTGGTGTGGAAATCTCAAGTTTAAAAAACGAAGGAAATATTCATACTCAATTAATAAACTCATATGGCAAATATTGAATCTAGACCAGACTTGCGAACTCGATTAGTCTTTGCAGCTTTAGGTTTACTAACATTACTGCCTTGGAAAAAATCAATTAGAAAGGCAAAACCAGAGTGGTTTGAAAAATGGGACGAGTTGCCCCTTAGTTCCAGAAAAAACTGTAATCGGTTTTGGTTTATTATTTTATCAACCACAGCTTCATTCTTTGCGATCGCAGCAGTCGAGCAGGCTATAAAACCCAAAATTACAGTACCTCAGGGCATCGAACGAGTACAAGAACCAGATAAGCCCGAAGAATGCCCAGTGAATTTTGGTTTTTCAGGAATTTATTGCCTAATTATTAAATCCGAACTTTTAAAACTGGCTGAAACGTTTAGCATTGTCGTTGCAGCATGGATATTTATTTTAGATAGACGCGATCGCAAAGAACAAGCACAGCGAGAATATTGGAGCTTGATTGACGGTGCTAGGGGTTCGGAAACCAGTGGGGCAAGACATAATGCGATCGAGAGGTTACACCAAGAAAAAGTTTCACTTAGAGGACTCGATGCAGAAGGAGCAGATTTGCAAAATATTAACTTAGAGGGTGCAATTCTTGAACGTTCAAATTTACAAAAAGCAGATTTACAAGATGCCACATTAATTAATGTAAATTTAGTAGAAGCAAATCTAGAAAATGCAAATCTAGAAAATGCAAAGCTCCAAGGCGCAAACTTATGGCTTGCAGATTTGAGAGGAGCCAATCTAAGAAATGTAAATTTACAAAACTCTATATTAACTGCGGCTAAATTGCATCGAGCAAGTTTAAGAAAAGCTAATTTACAAAAAGCTGACTTGCGAGGTTCAAGATTTTACTATGTAGATTTTCGGGATACAATATTGGATGATGCGAATTTATCTAGAGTAGAATTTTTTAGAGTTAAGAATCTTACTTTAGAGCAAATACTAAAGGCGAATAATTGGGAATTAGCAAGATTTTGTAATAATTGGTATCCAGATAACCCTAATATTCTGAGAATAGAAGACGATACATTAGATGAATATCAAAATCCAGAAATACTACAAAATTTAAAGAAAATCCGTGAAATTGAAAACATCATTGATTATCTAAGTCATAAAACATTTATGCCTCCAGAAGAGTTTCAAAATTACGTTAAAAATCAAAATTTTAAAATTCCGCAAGTAAATACTTTGGAAGAATTAATTGTATCATTAGAAGATATACAAGATTCAATCAAAGATGAGATTGAAGAACTAATTGAAAATATTAAACAAGGACTAGATATACAAAGAGAAATAAACTAATACTTATAATTGATAAAATTTTCAATTATCTATATTTCTACAAAAGTGGTTATGAAAGTCGAGTATCTTTAATAACCACCATTATTATAGATAGTAGTTTACTGTTTATTCAATGCAGCCACACTCATCCCATTTTCTTTGCTCTTTAGAGTCTCTATTCTTACCTCTAAGACTATTACAAATATTTCGACAGTAAGAGCTTTGATTAACTGTTTTATCTACAGTTTCAACCAGTTTTTTTAAATTATCTTGAATTTGTTCACTAGTTTCATCATTCATAATTTTCGACATTTCTATATTCTCCTGACAAGTAGGTATGCATATCTCTATCGGACGTTTATAAGCAGACTCACCCGGACTTAGTTATATAGATTTTCTTGAATCTTTCTCAGAACATCCCAACACTAAATAGCGTAAATAGGCACAAAAAAATGGTACGTAACATTAGTTTGTGCTAACGCAAAATTATCTCGTTAATACGAAAAAATAAAAAAGCTGAGAAAGATTTGGAAATTCAGGCATCGTATATTCATTACATATAAAATCTAATCATTCAGGACAATTTTTATACAAATAATCAAATAAATTTGCGAAGATTTAAAAAATCCTCAAATAATCTGCAATTTTTATCCGGATTCGACATTATCGGCACGGTAGCCAGTGTTTATACTTATATCAAGCTATTAACTGTCTACTACCATGCCACAACTTCAACCCTAATAATTCCAACTCCGCAGCGCTGCTACCTTCGTAATAGCTGTAGCATTTGTGGCATCAATACAAGCTTTGGTCTTCGTTACTACTTCTCAAATTGCTAAAAATGAGGCAACCCTTTCTCGGTTTTTGACTTGCGGTGCAGCAAATAAAACAGGTTATAAAAACTTGAAAACCCGCGTTGGCTTTACGCCTTCATAACGTAAAAAGTTCGTTTGATGCTGATAAAGACGGTATATATGAGCGAAGTTCGCCCTGAGTTGATAGGGGCGATGATACAGAGTGGTAGCTTTGAATCTTCTCGTAGAATGGTATGCTACTTGATAGCTATTCCTGAAAAAGTTACCAGTAACCATCTACGTTTCTTGTGTATGAATATCCCACAAAGTCAATCAATACCACATCCGTTCGCAGATACACCCATCAACAAAATCTATGATGTTGTCATAGTTGGTGCTGGACCTGTTGGTTTAGCAACTGCTGTTGGTTTACGCAAACGTGGTATTGACAATATTCTTGTAGTAGACCAAACTCGTGCTTTTCGCTACTGTTGGACAGGTTGTGGATCTTCTGCCTAATGGGTTAAAAGCTTTGAAATATGTAGATCCTAATGCTTACGAAGCAGTCAAAACAGCAAGTCTTACTTTTATTAATTCCCAGCAGTATGATGACGAGCAAAACACCGAAGCTTTTGAGCCAAAACCTGCAAAGGCTTCACAAGAATGGGTTTCTAAAAACTTTCAGGGACAAATAGTTCGGTCAATTTCTCTCTTGTTTGATGTTTGGTTTAAAAATTATGGTGAAGGTCGAGTTTCAATTTCTTGGTATGATTTGCAAACTACCTTAAGACAACTGCTCGCAGAAGACCAAGTTAAACCCAATCATCGTTGCATCAATATTGTGGATGAGCCACAAAATGGATGCGTCCGGCTTGATTGCGTTTTTGATACTAGTGTAGAAGCCAACCCCTATGCATATTGGGCAGATGGACAAAAAAATCATGATACACAGTCCCAAAATTCAGATAGCTCCCCTCAACTATTAGTCACAAAATCATTCCAAGCTAAGTTAATTGTTGCAGCAGACGGTATTAACTCTACAGTTCGTAGGATACTTTATGCTGATAGCTCTAACCAAGCTTTTGCTAAACCAGAATATTCTGGGTTTGCTGCAATATCTTGTAGAGAAATACCCGACATACCAAACGAACTACTTAAGCATATTGAAGAGAAATTTTTTGCAGGCTCGCCAATTGTAACAGTGGCTAACTACAATTGCACGAGCGATCGCGCTTTTAGTGAATATCCGAGAATGTTGTTAATTAGACATACCTTGGGCTATTTAATACATGTACCTGTACAAGAGATAAGAGTGCAAGGGAAGTCTGGCAGCGATCTGCTTGACTTAGCTTTGCAAGAGTTAGAACTCGCTGGTTTTCCCGATGCATTAAAAGAATTAGTGCGATTATCTCCAAAAGAAAATATGCTGCAACGTCCGTATTACATTCATCGTGCCGCTCGAACTGAGAATACCCCACCAGCCTGGAGTGCAGGACGAGTTGTATTAATTGGTGATGCCGCACATGGTATGCCTCCTTTTATGGCTCAAGGAGCTAATCAAGGATTTGAAGATGCAATGGTACTTACAACATTAATTACTAACATTGCCTCATATAATAATTGGGATAACAAGCAAGCCATAGCTTCAGCCTTCGATAAATATGAGCGTCTTCGTCGCCCGTTTACGGAATATATTCAAGAGGCAACATTAACACAATTTTCCGACTCGTCAGACCAAGCACGGGAGGAATATAACAAAAAAGTATACACCCGCAACTTTGACCTTTATCTTACAACATAGCCATAATGGCGCTCCAGATAATGTTACCTAGTAATCAGGCATTTAATCAAGCCAATCTACAGTGAGCAATAAGTTAGGTTCCAGTATCGCACGCCAAGGACTAGATAAAGGTAACTTTTAGGGATTGATTAGACGTATTAACCCTCCTAAACCTAAACCAAAAATTGAGGTGACTCCCAAAATTGTAAAAGCGTACAGCCTACTCAAAGACAGGAGTAATTGATTTCTTGCTCCGACTAAACTAAAAGCACCAGCCCAAGCAACACTTACGACTACTGACCAAACTACATATAATGTTATTCCTCCACCAAAAACTAAAAGTAAAATTCCAGCTACACCGTTACTTAATACGTAACACCAACCTGAACTTTTAACCCAACTCATAATGCCAAACTTATTCCAAGTAAAGCTTAGAGTCAACATCAAAGTCAAAATTATCAAAGCAATTCTTGATAAAGTAAAAGCCAGTGAGTAGTGTAAAACGTCACTATATTGCAAAGCCTCCGCCCACAGAAGTGTCCAAGCAAATAACCAGCCGAGTATTACGTAGCAAATAAACGCGCATACTAATCGCCAAATAATAAGGCTCATAACTAATGTAATTACATTGACGCTCCTCGACATAAATGCCGGGGATTCTAAGAACGAGTTACTTTGGTAAACCAAATGCGAACTCGCATAAATTTTGCAAATACTTAATAATAAGATACCCGGTTCAATGGCAAGATGAGCGATTATACCGAGAATTAATTTGTACTTTTGGAACTAAGTATACTAGTATTTGAGAAAAAACCCAAGCCCCAGCAGTAGCGCTGTTGCTTCATAGTTATATTGTCAATACCTGTATAAGAAGTTGTTCAATTACTGGGCATCTTAGATTTTGGGAACAATTTGTTCCCAATTTTTGGCAAACTGCACGCAAAGGCGGCGTAATTGACGGTGCTAGGGGTTCGCAAACCAGTCCGGGTTCGGTTTATGTGCGTGGGGTGGGCGAAGCAATTAAGCCGGGTTGGATTTAATTAAAATTAGCGAGACTGTCGTCAGCCTCGCTAAATTAGAACATATAGCTCTTAAAAACTATTCTTCTAAAGATTTACCAGACTTCGATAGCAATTTACCTAATCTTTGAACAGGTCCTTTAAACCCTCTTCTTGCATCTTGCGCTGCTGCTACAGTTTGCTCGCCTAATTTCGATAAAATATTGCTAATATCGGCGCTTTTCGGATTTTTTAGCTTCAATGCGTGCTTAAGTTCCTTAAGTCCATTGGCGATTTCTTTGATGTTTTCGTCTTCGGATTTGTGCAACAAGTTATACCAGGTGTCAATCGATGAAGTAGCTGCTTCCTTATCAACCTCTCCTAAACCATCTTCGAGGGTTTCTGTCAAAGACTCGATTTCTTCAATTTGCTCGTGTTCTTCAGCTTTAGCTAAAGAATTACCAAGTTTAGATAGTTGCTTACCGATTTGTCGAAGGGGGGTTTTAACTTCCTTGTCAGCATCTGTCGCGTATTCACTAGTTTGTTCGCCAATTTCTGATAGAACTTCGCTAATCTCATGAGCGGTTGCTTTTCCACCCTTCAAAAGCTGCTTAAGTTGTTTGAGATGGCTACCTAGTTCTTTAATTTCTGGCTCTTTGGCTTTGTGTAATAATTCATACCACTCATCAACCAAACCTAAAGCCGCTTCACTTTCAACTTTACTTAAATCGCCACTAAGTGTAGAGTGCAATGACTCTATCTTTTTGCCTAAATCTCCGCCGTTATCGTTTGAAGAATTAGCGTTAGATTGCGAAGATTTTTTGCTTGTATCTTCACTAGTTGCATCGTTATCCTTGCTCTTACTTTGTGCTTGACTAGCCATAAAGTCAACTCGGTTATGATTGTAGTACAAGTATCAGTTTAAGAAGCGATTTCTATACTTCCCTCATTCCCAGAGTCAGTATTCAACCGTTATGTAGTTAGACCATTTGATAGAGGCTTTTTTTGAATTAACTAGGTAGGAGGTTTGAGTGCAAAATTGTAGTAGTGTACTTCATCCCTTATTCCTTTACTCTGTATAGGAATGCTTTCACCGTCGGCTACCGCTTTGCGTCTTTCAAGGTACGAAAAGCTACTATGTTATGGTTCAATTTCATTGCGACTACCTTGCGCGATCGCAGTTTTCGACTAGAATCGCACTATTAAAGGCTCCAATCGCGTAAACATTCCGTCGTGCAGTTTCCAACAAATCCCGACTCGAAGCTAGCATAAATTAGGGGGTGGGGTATAGGGTGTGGGAAGGGGAGGATGTGAGGTGTAAGAAAAAGTTTTTTGAATTGGAATATTTGCCTTTCCATATCTACTTTACACCGCTATTCCTGCACGAGTGCAATGTACTCTTCGCGCCTATTCCTAACTTTACAGACGCGAAATTTCGCGTCTCTACATCTCCCTAGTCACCCATAAAGACTTATCCGCACTCGACGGCACCAACACCCATAAACTCGCAGGTACAACTTTAAAATTCATTGGTGTGTATCCTAAATAATCGCCATCTACCTGCACTTGTAACGACTTCTTACCCCTAATTTGTACCCTTTTGGCTCGATAATACACAACTTTTGGGTCGCGGTTGTAACATCGTGAGAAAATTGATAGCAACCGCAACGGTGCAACTAACATGCTACTTCCTTTAATAACGCATACATCAAGTAAGCCGTCATTAACTACCGCATTTGCTGTTAACTTAACTACACCACCGTAAAGTTGACTATTACCAATAACTAGCATTAATATCCGTCCTCGAACTCGTTTGCCGTCGATGCGAATATGGGTGCTAATTCCTTGAAAGCGCCAAGCGAGTAAGATGGCTTGTTTGACGTAGGCTAGTGCGCCAAAAAGTTTCTTTTCTTGGGGGTTAATAATTGCCGTGACTGCGGCATCAAAGCCAATTCCTGCCATCAATAGAAAGTGCCTTTCTCCAGCTTTACCAACATCGATTTGTTGCAACTTAGCATCAAGAAAGGCAGTAGCTGCACGCCGTAAATCCATTGAAAGTCCCAATTCTCGCGCCCAAATATTTACTGTACCGATGGGGAGTACTGCTAAGGCTGTTTTAGTTCCGATTAAACCGTTCATAACTTCGTTAACTGTGCCATCGCCTCCAGCTGCCACTACTACATCATATCCTTGGGTAGCGGCAATGCTGGCTTGAATTGTCGCATCTCCGGGGGCTTTGGTAGGACGCAATTCGACTTGCCAGTTGTGTCTTCGCCAGATATCAGCGGCATTTTCCAGGGACAGCTTGAGGTTGTATGCTTGACCTGCAAAAGGGTTAAATAAGATAAGAATACGCGGCTGTGGTGGTAGCATAATATCCGTAAAGCGAGATAGTTCCCATATTAAGCCAGATGCGAAGAAAAACGTGAAGATGCCCTTGGCTCGGCGTTGCTAAATTCTTCTCTCTACGCCTTTGCGCCTTTGCGCGAGGTAAATTCATGCTTATAGTCAATCCGGAAGTTAAAGCCGGATTTTTTTATTCATTCGGGTGACTATATTTATGCTGATGGTCCAATTAAATCTGAAGTGACTTTGGATGACGGAACTATTTGGAAAAATCTAACAACCCCGGAAAAATCGAAAGTTGCAGAAACATTACAGGAGTTTCGCGGTAACTATATTTATAATTTACTGGATGAAAATGTTCGTCGCTTCAATGCCGAAATTCCGCAGTTAGTTCAATGGGATGACCATGAAACCCGCAATAATTGGTATCCCGGTCAAACTATTTTGGATGATGACCGCTACAAGGTCAAAGATGTGTCGCTGCTAGCAAAGCGAGGAAAGCAAGCTTTTCTGGAATATACACCAATTCGGTATGACTCGAAGGATGCACGGATTTTTCGCAGTTTCGATTATGGTTCGTTACTGCAAATTTTTATGCTGGATGAACGCAGTTACCGAGGGGCAAATTCTCCCAACCGTCAAACGGTAGCTAGTTCGGAAACAGCATTTTTGGGAAGTCCCCAGGTACGTTGGTTGAAGAGTCAATTGTTGAACTCGAAAGCGACATGGAAGGTAATCGCTAGCGATATGCCGTTGGGGTTAGTAGTGCCGGATGGTAAAATCAATTTTGAGAATTCGTCGAATGGTGATGGTAAAGCTTTGGGAAGGGAGTTAGAAATTGCCGATTTGTTAAAGTTTATCAAGCAAAAAAATATTCCCAATGTTGTGTGGTTGACAGCCGACGTACATTATGCTGCGGCAGATTATTACGATCCGAATCGAGCGCAGTTTCAAGATTTTAAACCGTTTTGGGAATTTGTAGCAGGTCCTTTGAATTCAGGTACTTTTGGTCCGAATCAGCTTGATAATACTTTTGGTTCGCAGGTGAAATTTCAAAGCGTACCGTTAGATATGAAGCAAAATCGTTCGCCGAAAGATGGTTTACAATTTTTTGGGACGGTGAAAATTGATGCAGCAAGTAAAGTAATGACGGTTGCTTTGCACAATTTGGAAGGGAAATTGCTTTATAGTGTCGATTTGCCTGTGGAAGGTTAAGTAATTAGGACTTACGCAACAGAATTAGGGAATACGAACCACAGAGACACAAAGGACACGGAGTTAAGAGGGTTTGAGAGAGTTTTTACGTAAGTCCTGGTAATATTAGATTGTTATAAATTCGCAATATCTCAATTTCATCAAAAAGATACAACCTCAAACTGTCACAAATTCTAGGTAATTCCTTGTAAATAAAGCCAAAATCAATTTGTAACTATTTCAATTAAGTATGAAAATTTACAAAGAAGATTTAGATTGGGCAGCATCGCAAGGTTTGATAACACCCCAACAAGCTGATACACTTTGGCAAGCGCTATCGAATCGCGTTACTGACGAGCGACCGCAATTTAACTTTGCGAATGTGGCATTTTATTTTGGTGCGTTGATTGTTATTTCTGCGATGACCTGGTTCATGTCGCTAGCTTGGGAGTCGTTTGGAGGTGGGGGAATTTTCCTGCTTGCGATCGCTTATGCATTTTGTTTCATTTTAGCTGGTAGTAGTTTGTATTTTCGTCAAAATATGAAAGTACCGGGAGGATTGCTATTTACTATCGCAGTTTGCATGACTCCCCTAGCTATTTACGGTTTGCAACGGTGGACGGGTTTTTGGATTCAAGGCGACCCAGGTACATATCGGGATTATTATACTTGGGTGAAGGGTAGTTGGTTTCTGATGGAGTTGGGAACCATTATTACGGGTTTGATAGCGCTACGGTTTGTGCGGTTTCCGTTTTTGACTGCGCCTATCGCTTTCTCGCTATACTTTATGTCGATGGATTTGACTCCGCTGATATTTGGAAAAAATGAGTTTAATTGGAATCAGCGGTTATTGATTTCGGTATGGTTTGGAATTAGTTGTATTATAGTTGCCTATTTGATTGACATTCGCACCCGTAGGAGAGATGGAGATTTTGCTTTTTGGCTGTATTTGTTCGGATTAATGGCTTTTTGGTTTGGGATGACTTTGATGGGAGATGGCAATGAGTTCCAAAAATTTATATATTTTTTGATTAATTTGGGATTAATGTTACTTTCTGTGGTGCTGAGAAGAAAGGTTTTTATGGTATTTGGTGCGATGGGTGTGTTTGGGTATTTGAGTCACCTAGCTTATAGCGTCTTTAAAGATGCCGTATTATTTCCGTTTGCACTGACTGCGTTGGGAATATCGATTATTTATTTGGGGGTTTTATATCAACGTCAAAGTCGAAATCTCGAACGTTTGTTTGAA
>CAXTCQ010000067.1:0-32810 GCA_964242965.1 uncultured Calothrix sp.
CCCTTCTCCCCTTCTCCCCTTCTCCCCCTACTCCTTACTCCCTACTCCCTACTCCCTACTACGAGGCAATATCTATCGACAAAGCACTTTGCACTCCTGCCATCTCAATGACGCGGAATGTAAAATCCAATAATTCTGAATCTGTTAATTGCCGACGCGATGTTTTTGCGTAGTGCTGCTGCAAGTACTTGCGTCCTTGTTCGGGTGTCCAACCTAATTGATTTAAGTACTTATCGATTTGCTCCATCATCTGCGATCGCAATACCGCTAACGAGGAGTTTCGCAATTCCGTAACTCCTTCATTTTGCCCTTGTGCTTGATTTTTTCCCTCGTCAGTTGCCCCAACTTGGCTAAGTTTATAACTAACTCGATGTTCCAAAGCTTGCAAATCAATCTCTTTGTGTCCATCCCAACTAAACCCAATTGCTCGATATGTCGCTGGGTCGTAAATATTGCAAAAAACAATTGTTTTTTCTCCAGGTCGAACTGCAATCGTCAATGGGTTCCTTAATTGTTCTAGCGTCAAAACATCGAGCGATAACAATAAACTCTTTGAGAAATACGAATCACGTCCAGAACGAATAATATAGGGCTTATCTGCCAAAATCGACAAATCAGTTTTGTATGCTACCCCAAATTTGGTTTCAACACTTTTATTACATTCAATCGCAGTAATTACCCCAGTTAGCGCTTTCTCATGAATCGGCATTATTTTGTCATCCTCCGAAAGCGAATACCAACAAGTATCGCCTTCTCGATTCACAAAAATATACTGCGCTTTAGGAATCGTGCCAAACCCTAACTTAATATCCATATGTCCTCTCCATGCATTTATATATTCAAATTTTTTGCCCTTAGTTGCCGTACACTTATATTTCCCGAATCCACTAGCTAATTCTCTGCGCGAATAAAATTATTTACTATCGGTTGCTATTCTAGGAAAAAAAGGGCATGTACAAGTTACAGCAACAACGCGCAGATAAAATTTTCAGTCTTTATAGTACTAATATACTATATGATTTTCGCAGGGATTGTGCCGCTTGCACGCCTAAGCGCCAAAAAGAATGTAGAGACGCGAAATTTCGCGTCTCTATCTGAAATTTCGCGTCTCTACAAGCATTTCAGATCGCGCATAGTTAATTTCCACGCCCTATGTTTATTCGTTGAAGCCCCTAATATAATTAAGCCATGTTATGACTTGAGGAAGCATACACCATGATAACCGTTATTAAACCTGATTTCTCTTTAGAGGATTTTATGACTAATCCTCGTGATAAAACAGAATGGGTGGATGGTGAACTTGTAGAAAAAGAAGGTATGACACTAAGGCACGGAAAAATTCAATTAAGGCTTGGTCGATACTGGGAAGATTATAAAGAGTCTAGCGAACGAGGGGGAGAAGTTTATACCGATGTACCTTGCCGTACTAAAAAGCAAGGACGTTCTCCTGATGTAGCCTATCTTACACCTGAACTTGTAGCTCAATATGGAAATGTCCCAACTTTGCCTCAAAGTTTTCCTTTATGTGCAGAAATTGTTTCACCTACGGATATAGCAGAAGAAGTTTTATTGAAAGCGCAGGAGTATTTAGAATCTGGTGGAGAGGAAGTATGGTTAGTTTATCCTGAGAGTAAATGGATAATGATAATTACCGAAAATCAAGGTTTGATGTTTACATCCGGTCAAGTTGCTTGTACTTATAAAGTATTGAAAGGTTTTAGTATCGCAGTCGATGAATTGTTTGCTTAATCGATTGTAGAGACTTTATTAAAAATTAAAGCTAACATCATAAATACCGATTTATTTCTTTACCGAAGTGCATCCTAATAACGGCAGGCAGTAGGGTTTCACTACCCTACGGGAACGCGATCGCTCTTTGCGTGTCCCCTTGGGACGAGAGCGCGAACGTTCCACCCAACCTACTATAGTAGTAACTTATATTTAGTAAGAAGGTGCGTTACGCGCTTGAGCTAACGCACCCTACTGTTGTTACACTTTTGACTTTTTACTCATTCGCGTTTAGAAAAGATTGTAATATTGCCTCTCTTGCAAGCTTTGGTTGCAAATTTGCATCATAAGGCAATGGTCGAATAAAATCTTTGTACTTAATTAATTTTTTCGGTATGTAATCGGGATGGCGAAGCCAAGAATATTTGTCGCTCAAGCCCCAGTTAATAATTGTATCAACTCCCTCTGCAAAGCAAGCATTTAAATATCTTTTATAGCCTTCAGCTACCATTGTATCTAATTCAAGTAATGTGCTTGGTAACGGAGTGTCGATGATAATATCAAGCTCGGTGACAATGGGCTTGACTCCGAGATTTTTTAGTTGCTTGATAAAATTTCTAAATCCCTTTTCATTCCACTCATAACTTTTTGAAAACCACATGTGCGATTGTAAACCGACTGCATCTAGTTTGACATTGCTCTTTTTGAGATATTTAATCAGATTTAAAAATTTTTCTTGTTTCCAACCTGTATCTTCACATCCATATTCGTTGATAACAAATTCTTTAGTTTTATCAATTGATGCAGCAAAAAGATAAATATCGCGGACGTATTCTGGCTTGACACCTTTACGCAATCCATACGCTTCATCTTCGGCATCGGCTGGTTTATCGGCAATAACTTCGTTAATAATATCCCATGAATAAAGTGTTTTATTGTTGCGATAACGTCCCATTACTTGTGTGAAGTGGCGTTCGATATCAGGGAATGAGGGTGGATAAGCTACCCAATCAGGTTTAGATATGTGCCACACGAGTGTATGTCCCCGCAATTTGAGATTATTCGCTTGACAAAACTTAATAGCTTTATCAGCTAGTGTAAAATTAAATTGCCCTGGTAATGGTTCGATGACAATCCATTTAAATGCGCCTTCAGTGACTGCAATTGAACATTCACGAGCAATCAAATTGCCATAATTGCTATCTTGCTCGATAATTGTTTCTGATATAGCAGTTCCATAGATTTTTTTGACTTTACTTGCAGCCTCTTTAATAGTGATATTTTTATTTTGTTTTGAATTGACAGTGGCTTGAAATGAGGATAAAGACTTTGCTGGCGTGTTATCAGCGTTTACGTTTAAACTGCGTTTGAGATAACTAGCGGTAAGAGACGCTGAACCAGCTGCGATCGCAGCCATTAAAAATGTTCGTCTATCCATTTACGTGTTTTGGGTGGTATTTCGTTTACTTTGTATCTTGCACCCCAAATAATAAACGTTAAAATTATGACATTTTTTTTGATTGCGTTTGAGTTCGCGACTCGACTGTAAGTCGCTGTCTAATAGCACAAGTCCATTAAAATGGACTGGAGTCAGGACTAGTTTAGCAGTAAACTTAATTACTCTAAGATAGCAGTATAGCGGTCGAGAGTTGAGTGAGGTACAGATTAAATTAATACAAATCTTCTGCGCCCCTACGAGGTTTTTTTGATAAAATGAGGGGTCAGACCTACCATGAGCCAATGGCATCCTTCAAGAAGTCGGGGATCTAACCCTGACGACTTGTCATAATTAACGAAATGCACCACTACCATCGCTGAATTAAACTCTTGCGAAGCAAATTTATAATTTAGCAACACCCAACTATCTACCTATAGGTGGTTGCCGAAAATTTTCCAGCAAATCTATGCTAACTATAAGAATATTTTGTCAATATTATTTTTTCTCTGTTCGACAAATATCAGTAAAACGTACAAATTCGGCTATCCCAAGTTTAAACACTTTTTGAATTATCTTAAATTGCTATGAAAGGATTAAAAGGTAAAAACGCTCTGATTACAGGTGCGGGTTCTGGGATTGGACAAGCGATCGCTATCCGTCTTGCCCAAGAAGGTTGCAATATTGCGATTAACTACCGTAGAAATTTGGAAGAAGCAGAAGATACCGAAGAAATGGCAATGCAGAAAGCTTGCTCTGATATTGACAATTGCGGTGTTAAATCCCTACTGGTTCAGGGAGACGTTTCTAAGGAAGAAGATATCTTGGAAATGGTTAACACAGTAGTTGACAAATTTGGCAGTTTGGATATTTTGGTCAGTAATGCCGGAGTTCAGTTAGAAAGTGTATCGCACGAGGTAAAAACAGAAGACTTTGACCGAGTAATTTCTATAAACCTCCGGGGTGCTTATTTATGTGCCCGCGAAACCATTAAACATTTGCTTTCTCGAAACGCTCAGGGAGTAATCATCAACATTTCCAGCGTCCACGAAATTATACCCAGACCAATGTATATTAGCTATTCCATCAGCAAAGGTGGGATGGAAAATATGACCAAAACTTTAGCCTTGGAATATGCAAACCGAGGTATTAGAGTTAATGCGATCGCACCCGGAGCGACTATCACACCTATCAACGAAGAATGGACGAACGACCCCGAAAAGAAGGCAGTTGTCGAAAGTCACATTCCAATGGGTCGTGCTGGTACTTCTGAAGAAATGGCTGCCTCTGTAGCTTTTTTAGCTTCCGATGAAGCAGCATATATCACGGGTCAAACACTATTTATAGATGGGGGACTGTCGCTGTATGCAGATTTTCGAGAAGCTTGGTCTGCCTAAGATATATAATAAGTTATGCTGCAAATTTCTCACACAGTTGCTATCCCCGACAGCGAAATCGAAATTAGCGCGATTCGCTCCCAAGGTGCGGGCGGTCAAAACGTTAACAAGGTAAACACTGCTATCCATTTGCGTTTCGATATCGAGGCTTCATCATTACCCGATTTTTATAAAAAGCAGCTTTTGAAGTTAAATGACCGACGCATTACCCAGGAGGGAGTCGTTGTTATCAAAGCTCAAGAACACCGAAGTCAGGAAAAGAATCGCTCCGAAGCATTGAAACGGCTTACAGAACTTATTAAAAGTGCAGTAATACTACCGCAAATTCGCAAACCCACGAAACCAAGTCGCAGTTCTCAAAGAAAACGTCTTGATTCCAAAAGCAAGCGAGGACAGATTAAGTCGATGAGACGACAGATGACGGATTAAAAGTACTTTAAATTAAACAAAAAACTAATTTATCGCGTAGCGTAGGTGGGAGGAGTCCCTGTGCGGACAGGTGAGAAGTTTATTCTGTAAAATACGCAAGATGCCTATCCTACGAGATAATTTATTTTTTAGAATACTTTGACTAACCTCTATAAGCACAATCTCAAACCCAGGCAGCAAGCCCTGCCTAGTACTGGTCTATGATATAAGTTAATTATTTGGGCACGACAATTTAAGCTACAACAGATGATACTACTACCTAAAGAAATACATGACAAAGTTTTGGAAATAAAGATAGAAAGAGATGAATATACACAAACGATACTCAATATTGACAAAAAGAGTAGGTCGAGTCTGTTTCCTTGGAAAGGGCAGTTTTCTCCGCAACTAATAGAGCATATTTTAGAAGAAAATATTTTACCTGGGTATTGTATCCTTGACCCATTTTGCGGTAGCGGGACAACTCTTTATGAGTCAGCAAAAAAAGGGGTTAAATGTTTTGGTGCAGATGTAAACCCAGGAGCTTATATATTTTCTAGCATTATAAAATTTTGTGAAGTTGAAGCAATAGAAAGGGAGAAGATAATTACTGAGGTTAAGCGTATTGCAAGTAACAACATATCGAGTTTAGAAGAAAGTAATTTGTTTAATTTGGGAACAATAGATTTTCATGTTGAATTACTAAAATTTTACAAAGATTGTGCTGGTTCTTACTACACATGTCTGATTGCAACAGCCTCCATTATGCTTTCAGTAAATGACTTAGGGACTGCAAATAAAAAAGTTTTTTTTAAATCATTAGATTTAATTTTAAAAAATATAAAGATGTTACCATTTTTGAAAGGAAAGTATTTTACACTTCTATCGGATGCAAGATATTTGAGTGATATTAAAGAAAACAGTATTGATTTAATAATAACCTCTCCTCCATATATAAACGTATTTAATTACCACCAGAATTATAGAAAAGGTTTAGAAATGCTTGGTTGGAAGCCTTTAAAAGTAGCAGTTTCTGAAATAGGAGCTAATCGGAAAAATAGAGGGAATAGATTTCTTACAGTTATCCAATATTGTATGGATATGTCAGAAGCATTCCTAGAAATGAGAAGAGTATTAAGTGATGAAGGAAAAGTTATTATAGTGGTTGGTAGAGAGTCAAACGTAAGAGGAGTAAGTTTTAAAAATGCAATTTTACTTGCAATGGTGTGTTTAGGAAGTTTAGGATTTGAAGTAAAAAGATGGCAAGAAAGATTTTTTCTAAATAGATATGGTGAAAAAATTTATGAAGATATTTTTACGTTGAAAGTTTCAGGTAAAGTCAATAAAGATTACTTAGAATTATCTCGTTCTATAGGAGTTTTTATGTTAGAGAGTGCTTTAAATAATGTCCAGGGAGAAGTAAAAAAAGATATTGAAAATGCCATTAGGAGTGCATATAAAGTTGATTTGTCTCCAAAACTTAAAGTCGAATTACCAGACATGTGGTGTCAAAGTATAGAGTATATAAAAAAAACAGTTATACTGTAAATTATTTTACTTAGAAAATGGTTAAGGTACAAAAAAGTAACGTTCACGGAGATAAATTGGACAAGCTATTGGAGAATGACAAGCTACCTTTAACAGGCATTCCGAAAGTTAAGGAGGCTATTGCTAAGTACAAGGAGTGGGTAAGTGTCCTAGACTCTTGTATTTTTGAAGGTAAAGAACTTCTTGAATTTATGGTTCAACAATTAAATGAGTATAAAAATTTTATAGATATAGATTTAGTATTTGATTCTAAAGAAGATTTTCTATATAGACAAAAGGGACAATTAAAAATTGATAATAGTATTTTAGAGGAATTTTTACCAAGGCTATTTGATGAAAGATTAGTTCCAGGGTTTAAAAAGTTGCAAAACATTGAATGTGGGTCAAAAAGCACCTTTGCCGGATTGAGCTTTGAGTCTCCTTTCTTACCTTTGTCAGAAGGAGGTGTTTTTATCAAGTTAAAAGACCAAGATTTTTCAGTAACAAAATCTCACAAGGTAACGGTAACGGAGAACCCACCAGGGTTAGATAAGTTTGAAAAGACTATTGAAGTATCGTATTTTGCAACAGAAATAAAAACTAATTTAGACAAAACAATGTTTCAAGAAGCATCTCAAACTGCAAACGAATTAAAGAGGGCTGTTTCTGGTTGTAAATACATATTAATTTGTGAGTGGTTAGATATGACTCCAATCAATACGAAATTAACCTCAATCGATGAGGTGATTATTTTAAGAAAAGCAAAGAGGTTATCTTCTAATATCCGAAGCCAATTTTCAAATATAAATGGTAGAATTTCTAAACGAGAGTTTTATATGAAGCACATTAAGGAAAATCCTTTGAGCCTAGAATGTTTTGAACGCTTTATATTCCATCTCAATGAATGTTTTCCGGACTATGAACATGAGCAAACAGATATAGTTTTGAAAAGAGGATATTTTTAAAAATACTCTATTAGGCAATATCCTTTTTGATAAAATTCTTGAGGCAACTATGCTTGGAGGGATACGTTCAGGATTTAACAAACCATATTCAATATCAACAAACGTTTCCCGAACCTGGAGAAGAAATTGAAGAAGATGCCAAAACAATTGATATTGAGTATGTTTTGTCAGATATGGCAGCACATAGCCTTATAGAATGTCTAAAATCCCGCCCTACTATTCTATGGTAGGGTGTCGGGCAACGTTCAGCCTGCTTGAAGCAGGCTTTGTTCCAATTAGCACTTACTGCTTCGAGCCTGGGGCGGTTTTGACGGCAGGCGAGGGGTTTGACCCTCTATTGTCCAGTGGTATCCTTCAAGAAGTCGGGGATCTAGCAACCCCTCAGATGGTTTACAAAGAGGGAAAAATTTATTTACGGGCAATTTTGACTAATTCTTGATGAATGCTAAATAGCAAAATCAATAGTTCGCAAACGATACGCCAAAATATATTTATCAACAGAATTCCGAAAATTAGCCCTATTGCATATAAAGGGTTTGAGAAGATATTCATTAAGAACTGCACCACTCCGCTGAGAATTATCAAAATGGCTACGGAGACGTAAACAAATTTGATAATTTTCGTAGCAACCATCTCGCGGAAGTTGATAAAATCAAGCCAAAATCCGTTCATAATAATCTCCTCGTATTTGCTGATGGTGATTGTGGAATATGAGAAAGCAGAGATTACAGGTTAGGGACATCTAAATAATATCTTCCTAATATCGTCTATTTGATTGGGTGTGCAATGACTGCACCATAGTAATATTTTAAAAATTTTAACTTGTCAATTTTAAATGGTCGAGGTTTATTGTATTCACCCCATGTCCAGTAATTAAATGACACTATACCTTTTACATCCTCAACTTTTGAAGTTAGGACAATGTAATGATTTGGATATGGTATCTTATCATCTGCCACCATTCTTGAATGAATTAACACAATCACGTCTCGATTAGAAACATAGGTCAGCAAATTTCTAGCATGTTCAAAATTTTGAGTTTTCCAAGAATCTTTGAAATTACTGTGGAAACCAGTATTGTCAACAACGTTGTTATATAATCCCGTCGCTTCAAGCCAGCGTTTAATTTCGCTTGGTGCAGTAATGCCTTCAACCCCAACCCCAAGAATCGAGTCATCTTTAAATGGTAAAACCTTATTTTGTGAGTCTCGCAGCGCACTTAGAAACATCCAATCTGCGGCTACAGTTTTTCTTTTACCTTCATATTCAAGTAAGTGTTTGCCTGGTTTGATTGAGATATTGCCAATCTTACTCACACCATCGTCATACAGCGTGGTGGCAAATTGTATTGCTGCGTCTGGAGCACGTTTGAACCAGACATAAAAAAATGCTGCTGGTCCACATGCATTAAGTCCTTCTTGTTGTACTAAATGCGGTTCTGTAATTAACTTTTCCAATCGGTTTGCGACTTCTTGTCTGTCGAGTTTCCAGGGACTAGAATTAGGGTTACAGCGAAACCGATCCACAATTTTGATGGCTTTTTTCTGTGCATGTGTTAACTTTTGCTCATCTACTTGCGATTTAGATTTATCGCAAATTAATTTTGCTACTTTCGGAGATATGGAAAGGGGCTGAATTCCAGAATTTTGCGGGTCAGCAACTAAATTAGTAACATCAACTTTGACGGCATTCTTATTAGAAACAGACAAAACTCTCATCTGGATTTCAGCAGGAGTACGAGCATTCCCTTCTGTCACCAAACGTCCATAAACATGGTCGTTAATCTTACTCCAAGGTGTATTTTTATAGCCACCGCGTGCATTAGAATTACCTGCTGGAATTAGCACGTTAACTAAAGAGTTATAATCGTTTCCATGTACGATTAGCTCGCTACGAACCTGTCTTAATGTTTTGACAAACTTTCCGACATCTCCTAACTTATCAAGACTTTCTTCAAAAGAAGGTATACCGGGGATTGTACTAGTAAACTGCTTCCAAGTTGCGAGAATCTCCTCCCAATAACTACGCGATAGTTTCTGTTTATGCTCTGGTAATAATTTATCAATAATTGCCCGATTTTCAGTTGTCATTTCCTCATACTTCATCCCCGCTTGAATATTCCAAGACAGAACTTGTAATTGGGAATGTGGTATTCCCGAACCTGTAGTCCTGGAATTTAAAGCAGTGATGACATCAGCCTTCTTTCCCTTCAAACGTGCCAGTAAATACCTGTGAGCATTTGGACTTGATGCAAATTGTTTCATACAGAATACATCTATTGGGATGTTGTAGTCTCCAGGTTGTAACATCACAGAACCATCTACCGAAGTTTTTATTTGCTGTGCTACTTGTTGAATATTACCTCTAGGGTTAAATGAAGTTCCTGGTAAAGACTTGACGGTTGGAAAAACCTCTTTTGCACTAGAGATAATTGGAGCTTGCTCTCCAATTACTTTTGCCAAATTATGAGTAACTTCTTTTTTTAGAATGTCACCAAAAATATTTGTCACAGGTGGAGTATTGACACAAACACCGAAGAGGCATATTGCTACTTCATGAGTAACAGGCTTAGTTTTTACTACTGTTGCTTGCTGTCCTTTGTTGATAACAACTGTAGATGCAATTACAGCATTCGACACCGAATTCCCTCCTAGCAACAAACTACCATTTACAGCTACAGTTGCAGAAATCAACCCAAAAGCATTAACTAATTTTTTCACTATAAACATAAAATATTTTCACTCCTTAAAATGGGAAATATGTCTTTCTATTGGCCAAGAGTGAGGCTTTCACCAAATATTTATGGAGCTTTGAGTACTTAGAACTTACGCACGGGATTATGAAATATGAACCTTATTAGGCATAGAGAACAGGTCGTTAAGAGGGTTTGGAATTTTTGCGTAAGTCCTAGTACTATTACCGATGACAGTTTTTGAGATATCGTTTAATTACAATTCATCTACCCAACCCTTGCTTGTGAGAACTAATGCTGCGGTACTTTCGGCAGGCTTGTCTTTTGTTTGCACCATCTTTGCAACGTAAGGTATTGAAGCTTGTACTTCTGAATCTTCCGTCCAGCTAGGGAGATTTTTAATCCTATAAGTGTATTTAACTTCAGATACAGTAGTTCCAAGTTGATTTGCTGGTTCAGTAAAGTTAATAACTTTATCAATTTCTATCTCTCCAAGACAGAAACCGTTTATCTTTTTTGAACTGTCTGACGGAATTAAGTTTCTCTTAAAAAATTTCTCACCATCCTTTGTTAGGGTATATCTAGTACCTGGAACTTTATTATTAATAGAAAAGCTTTCATTGACTGTTATTTCACTAGTAGATAGCAATCCAACTTTAGTAAGTACTTTTACTACAGGAAACTCTTCTCTTTTTTCTAAATCTAAGGGAAAATCTATTGGTACGGGTTGCTTAAACGTCCTTAGTAACGTTACATCCTGAGTAAAGCAATTTAATTTTTTATCAGGCAATGCACTGCCAATTGCTTTTTTAAAATTATCTTCATTTGCAGCTTTGGGGTTATCACAACCTGTTATCAAATTGGCTAGTATTGATATACAAAAAATAGCTCTTAGAACTTTCATTGTGTTCATACTTGAAAATCTTTTAGTTGTTCTAGTAGTTTTATTCATCTTTTTATTGAACCGAGATGCACAACTTCATGTGGCGCATTTCGGTTCAATACTTATTAGAGGATGTTTTAAAAGGTTCTTTTGATGTCATGCTGAAGGTAGCGCAGTGGAGTGAAGCATCTCGTGAGTCTCGACGAAGATTCTAAAGCCTACGGCACGCTGCGCGAACGCTTCGCACCCCTCCGGGGAGGCAAGCCAAAGAATGACAGTTTATAGCTTCTTCGACTTTTAAAACATCCTCTTAGTTCTTACCCAAGGTATTTACAATACCCTTAATTGTTTCCTGTCCTTCTGGCGAGCGTAACCAATCTAACGCTCTACCTCTTGGAGTATGCTCATGAAGTATGGCATAGCCGCCGATTCGACTAAGAGTCTCTGGAGGAACTTTTGCTTGCCAGTTTTCAGTCCGGTTGCTATTTCCAATTGCTGTCCCATCCACACCGTATCGCTGTTGCTCAGTACTCCAAATTGGAGTTCCGGATGCATCAGTGAATGCAATTAAAACCCCACCAGTAAAACCCTTTAGTTTCACATCAGTCCAGGTTTTAGTTCTAGCATTCAGGTTTCCATTTGAGTCTAGGTCAAACGAAGTTTCCATATATCCTTTTTTCACCACTTTATCTTTTCGCGTCCCCTGCACAGGGAAAGTTGTGGCTTGTGCTATGGTTATGCTTTTTTGCCCAATTGGTGAAAGGGTTGGAACACGATCGACATCAGATTTAGACAAGGCATGAGCAGATACTAATGTTGTCAATGTCATGCCATAAGCTAACAAAACCGCGACTAAAGCGAAATTATTTTTGATTGTTTTTCTAAGATTAGTTGCCATTTGATTTCCTTAGTAAGTGGGTCGAGAAGTCCTAGTACTATTACTTAACTTTTAGTAACTTCATGTGTTTTAGCCTTCACTTACTTAATTGGTTTACCTTTAGTTGATTTATTGATTTTCCTCAAATTTATTTTTCAAAATCTCTCAAAACCCATACATCACAGGGCTTTTTAGTTTTATGCATAATTTTTTGTGCGACTTACAGCCATTTTCTGCTAAATAGAGCTTTGCTAATAGCTGTTGGGAAGCGCTATAAGTCAATACGCTTGGTGTTAAGGATAATTGTAGGTTGGGTGAAGCGAAGCGTAACCCAACGCAAGATGTTGGGTTCCACGCTCGTCCAAGGGGACTGGCTTTGCCTACGTTACACCCAACCTACGCAAAAGAAATCTCAATAAAACGGCTAACAGCAAACCAATTAAGCAAATAAAGGAACTTAACAATCGCTATTGCTTTTCACGTAAGTGTTATTTTGGGAGTAAATGTTCTTTATACGACACCAAGTAGAAAATTTTCCGGGTATGAAAAATTATGTTATCTGTGGTAAAGGTAAATTTATTACACTTCTACGCACGCACGGAGTTCAGTATGCTCAACTACTTGCCCAAACTCCCCTACAGGGGAACGCAAGAAAAATTCTATAAATACATGGATTTGGGGAATAGCAGTGCTAACTCAGTTATTCGATGGAAACCTGAAGCTTATTTGCAACGCAATATTGAGTTATATAAAAGCAGGCATGAGAAATTTGTATCTTTGTCTAACCAGAAGGATAACACTAGAGATTTGGTGCAGTTTTGGATAGATATGGCTCTTTGTTACCTACCACCTCAAGAAAACTGGGAATCAAGCAACCGAGTACAAAAAGCATGGGAACACTTAACTGTTTACTGTGAGGAAAGTTGCTATTATGCTGCTTTTGATGTATGGAAGATCGATCGATCTCAATCTTGGGAAGAGCTTATCTTTTTGGCTCGATGCCTCATTTATGACCGCGAGAAATTTAAAAATATTTTAGTTCAATATAACAATGTAAACTCTTCGCTAGATACTTATATTACTAAAATTATCATCAATAGTGTTAAAGACAAGACCTCTGTAGGTAAGTTTTCAACGTGGCGGTTATTTTTACATAAGAGCGATAAAGAGCTAAAAGAAGCACTAAATCGGCATGGTAGATGCGAACCAGAAATTTCGAGATTTTTGTTCGCACGCAAATATTTTAAACAAGTTTATCAAATGAACAAGCTTCAAAACCCTGCTGTTGCAAAAGGTAAGAAGTACCCAGAACCATCGGAGACAGATTTTATTGAGATGGTTGATTATTATAATACCGAAAAGTTGCTTTCGGGCGCACCTCATGAAGTAGCTGCTGGTGCAAGCATTACAGTTGCAGAATTAAAAACGTGGATAGAAGCTTGTATTGCAGCACTATATAATTACCCGAAATCGATCGCATCTAGCTTTTCTTTAGAAGCGCTGCAAGATGCTGGTCGTGAGTTTGAATCTCCATCCGCAGAATTTGAACTTGATTTAGTAGATTCTACGCAAGAGACGAGTTTAGTAAATAAAGTATCAGGATTGAAGCAGCAGTTATATTCTCTAAAACCAGACCAACAAAAAATATTATTACTCTACTATGGATTTGAACTTAATCAAACACAGGTAGCAGATAATTTTAAAGTAACTCAGGGGACGATTGCTGCTCGACTGAAAACTATTGAATTGAAACTTATTAAGACTTTATCTCAATTAAGTCAGCCATCTGAGTGGGTTTCTCAATATGTCGCTGTCTGGCTAGTTCGTAGTTATCAATCTCCTGTATATTCAGATTTGATTAATGTTGCTTTAGTTGAGGCTGTAAAGAAACTTGAACAATTAGAAAAAGAGGCGTTGCGCCTGTGTTACGGTCAAAAGATACATCAAAAAGATATTGCTAATCAACTGAAAATTACTGAATCTGAGTTAATTTTAATTACCGATAATGCTAAAGCTAAGTTGGAAAATTATTTAATCAAAGAAATAGATTGCATTATCAGTCAATATTTAAGAATATGGTTATCTAATACGTGTAAAGACATTGTTAAATCGGCTTGTAATAATTTGAAATTGCAAAATTCCAGAAACTTAGAAGCATTACAACCTGTATTAGAAGAATCATTAAAAATTTGGCAATTAACATCGAAAATATAAGGTACTTAATTATGCATTATTTAAATGAATTAGAAATAGATGAATTAGAAAGAGTGCATCCCAACCGATTGTGGTTGCAGATTTCCGCGATGGAAAAACAGCAAGCGTATGCGAAAGCTCAACGTCATTCTATTACATCGCGTTACAATGCTTATCTAAACCACATTGTTGTGCATAGTTTCTTAAATTTTCTTGAAGAATGGGTGTCTGAGGAATCTACACCTCAACCCCAAATTTACAATTACGAGGATAGCTTACCTAGTATTTGGGAAGTGGTTAATGGTGCGGCAATTGGACTAGGTGAGAAGCGAATCGTCTTAATTCCCAGCGAAACAACCTATTTAGAAGAATTGTGCGTTCCTCAAGAGTGGGTAGATATTCCTAGTTTTGCGGGTGATTATTATTTAGCAGTGCAAGTAAATTTGGGAATCGATGAGGATGAGTGTTGGATGAGCGTTCGTGGTTTTACTACTCATCGTCAACTTAAGTGTAAAGCAAATAACCAAACCCGTACTTATGTAATGCCAGTAGAACATTTAACCGAAAACCTGACTGTAATGCAGGTAATCGAGGAAATTGATGTGCGATCGCCTATCCCACAATTATCTACTTTATCTGAAACTGAAGCTCAAAGTTTATTGCAACTGTTGGGCAATCCATCGATTTATTCCCCCAGAGAGCATAACATACCTTTTGAGAAATGGGCATCATTAATAGATAATAATCAATGGCGACAACAATTATACCACCGACGTATAGCTAAGTTGAACGAAAACGCTAAACCAGTAGTAAACTTAAGTAATTGGTTGCGAAATGTATTTGAAATGGGGTGGCAGTCAATTAATATTATCAATTCCGAATCTCAAATAGCTTTTGCTTTTAGACAGCGCGAAGTTCATATTCGAGGTGCTGTTGCAGAAAGAGTGAAGCTAATTGATTTAGGAATGCAACTTGGCAATCAATGCGTAGCTTTGTTACTTGGTTTGAGTCCAGAAGAACAACAGAAAGTTGGTATCCGCGTCCAGTTGCACCCAGCTAATGGAGAAAATTTTCTACCAACAAACATCAAATTAACTTTACTTTCTCACTCTGGGGCAGTTCTACAAACATTAGAATCTCGCAGTCAAGATAATTTTATCCAGCTAAAAAGATTTATCTGCCCACAGGGTAAAAGTTTTAGCATTCAAGTAGCTATCGGAGATTTCAGCGTTACAGAGTATTTCACGATTGAACCACCTGATTCTTCTCAACATGAGTAAGCTAGTTGTCTTCAACTTAGGAAAAGGTACTTTGCAAGATGGATTTCCTCATGTTAGCGTTCAGCTACAGGATGAGAATACCTCCAACTGGAAACAATTTCAAGGAAGTTTACCTGCTGCTCCCAATATTATCGACCTCTACCGTCGTTGGCAATTGCTATACGATTTAATTTATGAAGCTCGTTCGATTAATATCGGTTTGCGTAATTCCCAGTTCGTTGATGATATTATCATCGATGATGCTGATGTAACTCATGTTTCGGACGCAGAGTTTTATCAAGTATGTCAAGAGTTACAAAATCAAATCGATAATTGGTTAGACGCTGAAGAATTTCGCAATATTGACCGTCAACTGCGAATGCGGCTGGCTTATAATGATGAAATTTGCGTGATTATTTGCACCGAAAATAATCATCTCCGAAAATTGCCTTGGCATGTTTGGCGTTTTTTTCGAGATTATACTCAAGCCGAAGTCGCTCTCAGTCCGATTGAATTTGAAGCAGAAGTAAAAAAAAATAATTTAACACAAACCATTAGAATATTAGCTATTTTAGGAGATAGTACAGGTATTGATATTAACGAAGATAGAAAATTATTATCAAGTTTACCAGGGGCAGAAACAATATTTATAGTTGAACCAAACCGTCAGCAATTAAACGAACTGCTTTGGGACGAGCAGGGATGGAACATTTTGTTTTTTGCCGGACATAGTTCTACAGATGAAGAAACAGGTAATATTTACATAAATTCGACTGAGAGTTTAACGATTACCCAGTTAAAAAACGCTCTCAAAAAAGCGATTACCAATGGTTTACAACTAGCAATTTTTAATTCATGTGATGGGTTGGGATTAGCACGGCAACTTGATGATTTGCATATTCCCCAAATAATTGTCATGCGAGAACCCGTACCAGATAAAGTAGCGCAAGAATTTTTAAAACACTTTTTGATGGGATTTGCTAGTGGAAAATCATTTTATTTAGCAGTACGGGAAGCACGAGAACAATTACAAGGTTTGGAAAGTGAGTTTCCCGGTGCAAGTTGGTTGCCAGTAATTTGTCAAAACCCTGCTGTTACTCCCTTAACTTGGTCGCAAATGGCAAGATTGCCAGAGGCAAATGTTTTAGTAACAGCACAAAATCAACGCATCGACAAACCAATAAAAAATAAAGTAAGCAGAAGAACCATACGCACCCTCGGTCGTACAGTTGTTTTGATAAGTATTGCTGTTGCTGTTATAGTATGTAGCTTTCGTCATTTGGGGATACTTCAACCTCTGGAATTACAAGTATTTGACCAAATGATGCGAATGCGAACCCTAAACGAAAAACCTGACGACCGTCTTCTGATTATTACTGTTACAGAAGAAGACTTAAAATACCAGGATGAACAAGGAATGCAACGGCAAGGTTCTCTCTCGGATGCTGCACTTGCCCAAACTCTAGCTAAACTCGAACCTCTTAAACCCAGTGTAATTGGTATAGACATCTACCGAGATGTTCCCGTGCAACAGGAACAAGTTGCTTTAACCCAGATGCGGGAAAATGAAAACTTTTTTGCTGTCTGCAAACACAGCGACCCTCAACTGAAACATCCAGGTACTGCACCCCCCGCAGAAGTTCCAAGCGATCGCTTAGGTTTTAGTGATGTTGTCACTGACAGTGATGGCATTATTCGCAGATATCTGCTTTACATGTCTCCCAATCTTGACTCTCCCTGTCCCACAGAAACTTCTTTAGGAATGCAGTTAGCACTGCGTTATTTAGAAAAAACAGGGCAGAAAATCACACCAGAAATTAAAGATGACGGACGGGTACAGCTTGGCAGGATTACTTTACCAATTTTGACTAGTCATTGGGGAGGTTATCAAGGGTTAGACGCAGGGGGTTATCAAATTATGCTCAATTACCGTCGCTCCCGCAATATAGCTAAAAATGTGACATTAACAGAAATTTTGCAAGGTAATTTTGACCCGGATTCGATCAAAGACCGTGTTGTGATTATTGGTACTATTGCACCAAGCTATGAAGATAATTTATACACACCTTTTAGTTTAAATCGATTACCAGACCAAAGCGTAAGAGGAGTATATATTCAAGCCGAGATGGCTAGTCAAATTCTCAGTGCGTATCTCGATAGAAAACCTCTAATAAGCGTTTGGTCTACTTCACTGGAAACATTTTGGATTTGGATTTGGTCATTAATAGGAAGTGGTATCGCTTTATATTTCAAAAAACCCTTAGTTCTAGTTTTAATTACTGGGTTTGCAGTTTGTATTATTTTTACTTTATCTTTCGGTATTTTTGAAGTACAAAGCACTTGGATACCATTTATTCCCGCAGGATTGAGCCTTATCAGTACGGTTTTTACAGTCGCAATTTTAAGAACATCTAAAGCTAATTAATTACGTAAAAGCATAGAGACTAAATTATGACTTTGAAAAAGTGGCATTGGCTGCGATGCCTTTGGCAACCATCTTTGATGGTATCGCCTCTCGCTTTCGCTTGCACCTTAGTAATTTTATTACCGAATCCAGTAAACGTGTTAGCGCAGCCCGCTTCGAGTTCCCAAAATAAGCCAAAGCCTCAGTCTAATCAAACACCAAGCAATCCAAAACGTAAAGTAACCCCTTTAAAATTTAAGCTACCTCCAAAAGGTGCCCCAGGTAAACGAGCAGATGCAGGTTCTAGAAGTGGATGTCCTGTTTTGGATAAGCGTCTCGTAGCTTTAGTCCCAGCAACCAATATTGGGTTAACGATTGCAGAACGTCCAACTTTCTGGTTTTACGTTCCTTACCAACCTTCGGCAAAGAATTTCGGAAAGTTTCAATTACTCAACGAACAACAAAAGGTTATTTACGAAACCAGCACGCAATTAATTGGAACTCCAGGGATTATCAGTATTAACTTACCCCGTTCCCTGGAAACAAACAAGAGGTATCAATGGGTATTCTCATTTATTTGTGACACAGAGGCGTCCGCAGCAAATGTATCTGTATCTGTCTACGGTTCTGTAGAACGAGTATCGCTAATGCCTTTGAGGAAAAAATTGGAAAGTGCAAAAACACCACAACAGAAAATGTTGCTATATGCCGAGAATGGCTTGTGGTATGACCTGTTGACGACACTTATTAACGAACGCTGCCAAAAACCTCAAGATGTTCAACTAGCGAATAGTTGGAAAGAATTACTCGAACAATCTCCAGATGTTCAGTTAAAGGAATTAGTTGGAGAACCTATAGTTTCCTTTTGTAAAGCGAAAGCGTCCCCTGAAGGCGCGTAGTGCGAGCATCTTGCTCGCGTACTATATAAAAGCGAGCAAGATGCTCGCACTACAAAATTATAAATATGCCAAAAAGAGATGCTCCTGTAAAGCTAAGGAGTAATTGTCATAAAAACATCTTAAAGGATGTTTTAAAAGTCCAATATAGGTATAATTTGTCATTCTGAGCGGAACGAAGTAAAGCGTTCGCGTAGCGTGCCGTAGGCTTTAGAATCACGAAAACGCCGTATGTTTTTGAGATGCTACCCTGCGGGAACGCGAAGCGCGAACATTGCGCTTCGCTCCATTCAGCATGACAAAACTATACTTTTAAAACATCCTCTTCTAAACTTTGTAAAAATTATGACTAAATTTTATCCTTACTATCAGCATATGCTTTGCCGAAGAATTTGTATTCCCTTTCTCAGCCTACTTATTGCGACTGCATCAACTCCTCTAACTTTTAGCTTTCAAGCATTTCTGAGTACGTCACAGGTACTAGCACAAACAACAAATACACGTAAAGCAGAAGCAGATAGATTGTTCCAGCAAGGTGTTCAAAAATATCAAGCTAAAGAACTTTCAGATGCTTTAACGTTATTGTTGGAAGCATCTAAGATTTATATGGAAATTCAAGATATTGAAAGCATAAAATTGGTTACGAAGCAGGTTCTAATAGTTGAGAATGAATATTATAGTAAATTTGAAAACTTGTTATCAACAGCAGATAGAACTAAATGGCAAGCAAACAGATTTTACAGACAAGGTCTTCTTAAGTATGGTGAGAAAGAATTTGAAGCTGCTTTAAAGCTTTTTCAACAGGCACTTACTATTTTTCAAGAAATTCAAGATACTGAAAATATAGTGTCGGTTATGAAGCAAATTGCTACAAACTATAGCAATTTAGGAAATTACCCAAAAGCATCTGACTACTTGCAACAGAGTTTGGCAGTCGCACGGTCACGTCAAAACCGTCAAGAAGAAATGGATATACTAAAATCTTTGGGTGTACTAGTATACCTAAAATTATCAAACTACCCAAAAGCAGCTGACTACTTGCAACAGAGTTTGACAATCGCACGGTCGCATCAAAACCGTCAAGAAGAAGTGGATATACTACAATCTTTGGGTCTAGTATACTTAGGTTCGTCAAACTACCCAAAAGCAATTGATTACTTGCAAAAGAGTTTAACAATCGCACGATCGCGTCAAAACCATCAAGAAGAAGTGGATATACTACAATCTTTGGGTGAAGTATACCTGAAATCGTCAAACTACCCAAAAGCAATTGATTACTACGAGCAGTCATTGGCGATTGCACGGAAGATAAAAAACCGCAAGCTAGAATCTTTAGCTCTAGGGTCGCTGGGAAATACTTACTACTATTTAGGAAACTTCTCCAAAGCTATGGAGTTTCAAGAACAGGGATTGGCTATTTTACAGAAAATCGAAGGTTACGAAGCAGAGATAGAACGAATAGGAACACTTAATGGATTGGCAAATTCTCACCGCAATTTAGGAAACTTCCCCAAAGCTATTGATTATCTGGAGCAAAGCCTAAAAATAGCCCGGAAATTAAAAAGCCGCGAATTCGAGAGAAATGGACTAGTAGGTATGGGTTCTACATACATTTACTTAGGGGACTTTTCTAAAGCTATTGACTACTTACAACAGGCTTTGGCAATTACACGAGAAACTAAAAACCGTCAAGATGAGGGTATGGTATTGGTAAATCTTAGTGTTGCCTACAATGGTATGCGAGATTACGCCAAAGCGATTGATTACCAAAAGCAGGCTTTGGTGATTATGCGCCAATTTAATGACCTAAATGGCGAGATTGTAGCACTAATTAATCTTGGTTATGCTTATAGAAGTCAAGGAGAGTACCTTACAGCTATTGATTATTTACAACAGAGTTTAGCAATTATACAAAAAATCAAAAGCCGTTATGGGGAATCAGTTGCACTAGGAAATCTGGGTTTTACATATATTAACTTGGAAGATTATCCGAAAGCGATTAAATATTTACAGCAAGCTGTGGCGATCGCACAGGAAACAAAAGAACGTGGTAACGAGGGGTGGGCGTTATCTAGTCTAGGCTATATTTTTTACAAGCAAGGAAATTTTGCTAATTCAGAGAAAACTCTGGTTGAAGCGATGAAGATATTAGAATCTTTACGAGATAAACGATTAGACGATACCAATAAAATATCGCTTTTTGACACGCAACGCGATACCTATCGTACTTTACAGCAAGTCTTAATTGCTCAAAATAAAACTAATCCAGCCCTAGAAATTGCCGAACGAGGAAGAACACGCGCTTTTGCTGAGTTATTAGCTTCTCGTTTATCCTCGAAGCCAAAAGATGAATTACCTCTTAACCCACCAAATATTCAAGAAATTAGACAAATTGCCAAAGCACAAAGTACAACCCTCGTCGAATACTCTGTGATTCATGACGAAATCAAAGTTAAAGGTAAGCCACAAATTAATGAATCGAAGCTAAATATTTGGGTAATTAAACCAACAGGTGAAGTTATATTTCGCACAGTAGACTTTAAAACTTTTGCCCATAAAAAAGGTAACAAAACCGTTACATCAATTGCAGACCTTGTTCCCCAATTACGTCAAAGTATCAACGTCCGAGCCAGTAAAACGCGAGGAGAACTGGCATTTGCTCCAGGGGAGCGAATTCGCTTTAAAGACGACCCACCGAACTCGGAACCTTATGAAATAGTATCGGTTGATGCTAAAAAAGGTACTCTAATAGTCAAACATCCCACCTTTGCCGCAAACGTAACTATACCCCGTTCGATTAATGAGGTCGAAAATAAAGGGCAAACATCCTTACAGCTACTTCACGAATTACTAATCGAACCAATTGCTGACCTACTGCCAACTAACCCTGATGCCCGTGTTACATTTATTCCCCATAACGAGTTATTTCTTGTTCCCTTCGCAGCGCTACAGGATAAAACAGGAAAATACTTAATCGAAAAACATACTATTCTGACTGCTCCCTCGATTCAAGTGTTGGATTTAAACTATCAAAAACGTCAGCGCGTTGCCACGGACACTAAAAGCTCGCTCGTTGTTGGCAACCCGATGCCAAACAAAATTGGTTCCTTACCTTACGCAGAACAGGAAGCAAACACTATTGCTAATTTACTAGGTACTAAAGCGATAACAGGGACTCAAGCCAAGAAATTGGACATACTCAACAAACTACCTTCAGCAAGAATTATTCATTTAGCAGTTCACGGTATTTTAGATGAAGGTCGAGGGTTAGGAAGCGCTATTGCTTTAGCTCCATCCGGTCAAGATGACGGACTGCTGAAGGCTGAAGAAATTATACAGATGAAACTCAGTGCCGAGCTAGTGGTTTTAAGTGCCTGCGATACAGGTCGCGGTAAGATTACCGGAGACGGGGTAATTGGGTTGTCTCGTTCGCTAATTTCCGCAGGTGCCGAGACTGTAATTGCCTCGCTATGGAAAGTACCCGATAATACAACGGCTCCCTTGATGGTTGAGTTTTATCGTAATTGGCAACGTAATCCTGATAAAGCTGTTGCATTGCGCCAAGCGATGTTAACAACGATGAAACAATATCCTGACCCTGTTGATTGGGCCGCGTTTGCGCTGATTGGTGATGCTAAGTAGTGGTCTATGTCAAAAGTTTTGAGGGGTTAATAGATCCCCGACTTCTTAAAGGATACAGAGGCGCGAATCAGGGGTGAGACCTCCCAGTGTTGGTAGCATATGGCTTTATCGAATGCCCTGTTAGACCGCCCTACCATAGAATGGTAGGGCTAATCGAAGCGAACGCGAGTGCGTGTCCCCTTGGGACTCAGACGGCACGAAAGCAGGCTTTGTTCCGATTAGCACTTACTGCTTCAAGCCTGGGGCGGTTTTATAGCCAGCGAGGGGGTCTTACCCTGCATTTGCCAGTGCTATCCATAAAAGTTGTCGGGGATCTAGTCCTCTCGACTAATCAAAATTAATGACACAGATCGGTAGTAGTCCGCATCATTAATTTTACGGGATGTAGAGACGCTTGGGTATCGCGTCTCTCCAAGGTTTTCAACACCGAACTAACCCATCAAAATTAAGGGCTGCTTTCAAGCTATGACAGAATATGGGAACATAATTTCTGTGCAATCAACGTTTTTCAGCTTTCATGCCGACGAATGACTCTGAACTGCAATCCTTTGCTCGACAAATCTTGGATGCGATCGCTTTTACTCCCTTTGAGCAATGTCAACCCTTGAGTCGGGGGTTTAGCAACCTTCCTGCTCGTCCCGGTATTTATGCAATTAGACACAAAACGTTGGGGTTGCTTTACATCGGTAAAACCAAGAGTTTGCGGGGCCGCTTCATTGGTGGACACAAAGCTTTTTTATGGGCATGGCTTGACAAATACAGCGACGAAGATGAACGCAAAAGCTGTGCAGCCAATTTTTTACTGGGAAAACCCTGCGTTACTATTAGAATTGGAAGCTATCATCCTCAGAGCTACCGAACCTCCTTACAACGTCCAAATCCCAGGTGAACAATAAAGCTATGCAAGCAAAACTAAAAGAGCAACTTGAAGCAGTCATTGAGATGGCGATCGCCAGCTTCCTCGACACAGAGGCATGTTTGTTTTGCTGATTGTAAGCCAGGACGTGGACACTAAAACTGAAATATGATTTGCTAGTTTTATATACTCATTTACGCTTTGCCCATTAAAGCGTTATTTTGCTCATTATCAATATTTATACCGTGTCGCTGTAAATACGGACGTAAATTGATTTGGATAAATAAATCTTTTAATTCTTCAGCAATTTCAGTCGGTGGATTCCCAGATAAAGCCGTTGCGATTAGACGTTCTGCTGCTTGTAATTCTCCGCAGTTAACAGCAAGAGTTGCAGCACTACGATGTAAAACTGAGCGCGTTGGTTCTGCATCCAATTGATTAGCAATTAGCTCTGCTGCTGCCCGCTCGTTCTCAAATGCTTGCCGAGTAAGTTTTGATGCTTGTTCTAAATCGCCTCTGAGTTTAGCAACAAAAGCTGCCTCTGCTAAATCCATTGCTGCCGTGTGTTTTCCTTGAATTTCACTCATTTTGTTGCAACAAAAGATAGGGGTGTACTGAATTCAACTACGATAATGTAAGCGGGATATTTTCCATCTGAAAGTTTTGTTTGCTCTTTCTTCTGCTTTACTCTAGCTTTAACACGGCTATTATCTCCCTTACGTATGCCTGATACCTCTAACCTAACTTTGTTTTGAAATGGGATTTTCCCCATTGTATCTACAGTACCTAACCAGTAATCAAATCCTGTGCCTTTACTCGAACGTTCAATCACTGTTAAATCTGTTACTTTTGATTTCCCATCTTCGGGACCAGTGGAAAATGAAAAGGGTATATCTTTGAGTAAGTAAGTCGGACTTTGACGTAAATCTGCGGTTAATAAGAGTATAAATTCGCTACTTGGCGTACTGCTAATAGGCTGACGGAAGCGGAGTGCTGTTTCGAGACGACGCAGATTGATTGGTGTACCTGCTACTAACTGAATGCGCGAGCGTACATAACCTTCGCGCAGTCGCTTTAATCCCTGAATTTCCACCCGTTCGAGTTCGCCTTCAACAGTAGGGGCACGGTATTGCCGTGCCCCGGAGTGTCGGCTCAACGCAACAAATCATCTGTTTGCATCAAACAGCCTTGGGGGGTGAGAGGGTGCTTCTCATAAATAAAGTGATGTGGCTCTCCTACACCCGAATTTGCGATAATTAATCTCGCTTTTCCCGATTTGTGACAGCTTTGTGACTCTAACTCAACATAAATGTTAGTAAAATCTTTATTAATTCTTTAGATATATTTCTAGTCAACAAGGTATAAGTTGGATTTACACAGAGAGTATTAATAGTTAAATAATTCGTAAGTATAGTTAAGGTTGACAATAGATTGAATACTATATAAAAAACAAACCGACGAGGGTATTAAATGGAGCCATTACAAAAACAGGTCTTGACTTTGAATAATAAAGTCGATGCCCTCTACCAGGTAATTCAGCAACTCGAACATAAAGTATCTCTGGCTTTGTCAACCTGTTATAGCGACACACAAGACAGAGAAGCTTCGCTCGACGATAGCAACACTGGTAGCTACCAGTTCAAAGGACATCTCAATCTCAATGTCGGAATGGAACATAAAGATGTCTTGGTTGATGCAATTTATACAGATATTAATATTCAAGGGGGAGATAGAGTTTTAACGCCAGAAACTCAAATCCAACGGCTAACCGCACAACTGACCGCAGCCTACAATCGAATTGCAGCTCTAGAAGAACAATTATTACTTAATAGAATTCATTCTTAGAAGGGAAAGGGAAAAAGGGTAAAGGGTAAGGGGTAAAGGGCATTAAACATACCTGAATATAGTTGGTTTTATTTCCTCCAACCTACTGAAGTCGCTATTATAAAAACCTCTTCTTCCCTTTACCCCTTACCCTTTACCGCTTTCCAATTTTTGAAGTTGTGTTTCAATAGCATTTAATAGGTGATGTTGCTGCCAATTGTGGCTTAGATGTGCAGCAATACAAGCACCACCTGCACCGACACCTTCTTTGACAAAACCTTCTTCGTAAGCGCGAAGTTGGGGATAACGGGAATCATGAAAATTAAGTTCGGTGGCAAGAAGCGGGATGTCACCGATTAATTGTGCTAACTCGACAGTAGCACCAGTTGGGTCTTCAGCAACCCAACGGGTTGTACCGATAACAATTTGTGCGCTTTGCCAGGGCAAATTCAAGAAATGCGCGATCGCCCGTGCTAGTGCATATACAGCAAGCATTTGCGTTCCTCCAGCCAGCATTACCCCGACTTTGCGACTTGCTGCTATAGCAATTCCCGCAACAACAATTTGCATCGGATCTCCTACCGCTGCGACAAGTTTTAGTGGGTTGAGTCCGTAGGGAGTAGCGAGCAAGGGGGACAAGGAAGTTTTTTCCTTGTCTTCCTTGTCTTCCTTGTCTTCCCCTACTCCCCCCAAACCCCCCCCCCCCCAATAACACACACCCCCATCTCCCCACCTCCCCATTTCCCTCAACCCCGCTTCCACGACTGCCCACTTCTGCGCGTGATTGCAAGTCGGATGGCTGCTGTTAACTTTGCCTGCGGCGTTGATTCCTAAACCTGTTAATATTGCTAACGCTGTTGTAGTACCGCCAACGACACATTCACTTAGAATTAAATAGGCTTGTTGAGAATCATTTGCTAATCGTTCGCCCCAAATTAGCCCTTGTTGGAGTAAATGTTGGACTGTTGCGAGTTCCATCGCTTTACCATGACTTAAGCACTTAGCTGGAGTACCATCTAAATCAATTACGGGAACCGTTGGAGGTTGAAGCAACCCAGCATTAAATATATATAAAGGTAATTTAAGTTCTTCGACTACTGCCCGCGATATTAATACGGGCGAAGCCCCTGCCGTCAGAGGTGGCAAAGGATACTTTGGCTTGGGCTTTGCTCCGTAATACAAAAACTCGGCATCGGCACAAGCTGTGTATTTACGGTCTTCGGGGCTGCTACCTGCGGCGGAGATTCCCGGTATCAAAGCAGTTTCGGTAAAACCAAGAACGCAAACAAAAGCAGGAACAAAACCGCGATATTTTGCCATCCATGCTTTGCCTTGAGGGATTTGGGTGTAAATGCGAATCACTTTGGAAGTTAGGAGTGAGGAGTGAGGAGTTAGGAGTTGAAAATTATGTTGAGGTATAAGTAAATTTTTATGCATTTTTATATATACATTTTTATATATACATAGGACTTACGCACTGTACAAACGACCCAACACAAGAACTCATAGCTTCCAATTTATAACTCCCAACTCATAACTCCCAACTCCCAACTCCTAACACAAGAACTCCTAACTTCTATTCATAATCCATCAGAACCTGTACCCAACGCGGAGGACGAGGGATGGGATTGCCGAGACGGTCTAAAAGCAGCCATGAGGCAAGGTGTACTAGGAATAAATATAGAAAATTGTTGACAATAACAAATGCGATCGCGCCAATTTGAATAAAGAATACGCTAGGGGTTGCCAAAATTCCTAACTTTAAAAATATCCACTCAATTAAGTCTGTCACCTGATTAATCAAATAAATCCAGAGGTCTTCCGAGGTCAAAATCGACATAAACCAGACCCGAAAAAATACGCCGATTGTGCCTAGCAATGCCCCTAAACTAATCGAAACAATCCAGTGTACGCGGCGATGCCATGTAGCCCCCAGCATCACCCCCATAACCCCATATGGTATGAAAAATAATATGCTGCGAACTGGTCCCATTAATACAGATAAAAGTAATCCGGAAACTATTGCTGTCATCCATGCTGCACGTTTGCCCCACCGCAGGTAAACTAGGGCAATTGGTACGGGGAAAAAAACTCGCAACACTGGCGACAGCGCTGGGAAATAAGAATTAATAAACCAAATTAAACTGCCCGTACTGGCTAAAAATGCAGTTTCCACCATCCGTAGCGGTGCTTCAGCTTTGAGCGATTGAGGTGTGAAATTCTTATGTTCCATAGACAAATCTTTTTCTATACAATCATTTTTTCTAAGGCTGATAAGTCGGGAATACAAATTATGTCTTGGTCGCGTTTTATTAAGCCTTTCTTTTCTAACCATGTTAAAACTCGCGTTACGGTTTCCCGTGCCAATCCGCTTAAACTACTTAGTTCGCGGTGTGGTAAGTTGGGAATTTCTGTCCCTGTATCACCTTTGATTCCTTGCCCCTCGGCTAAAAATATAAGTGTATCAGCTACCCGCGATTTACTGTCGGACTCGCGCAATCGCAGTCGTCGGTTAACTTGTCGCAAGCGTCGTGCCATGAGTTGAGCTAGTCGTACCCCTGCTAAAGGTTCGGTTTGGAGTAACTTGACAAAATCTTGAGCGGGCATACTGCCAATGACGGTAGCCGTTAAAGTAATTACATCGGTAGAGCGAGGAACTTCGTCAAGCGCTGCCATTTCCCCGAATAATTCACCCTTACCCAGAATATTTAATGTTACTTCTTTACCTTCGAGATTATAGGTACGAATTTTAACCCAGCCATCAATAATAAAATATACCGAACCGCCCCAGTCGTTTTCGAGCAGGATAACTTGATTGGCTGGGTGACTGCGGGTACCAAGATGAGTAAGAGCTAATTCGACAACAGCTTCTGGCAACCCTTGAAAGAAGGGAGCTTCGGCGATTATCCACTGATTGACTGGTGGCTGCAAGCTGTATCGGTCTTCCATTACGACATCTTACCTTAGCTGCAATTTAGACAACAAACAAGAGCGTCATATTAAACTAAAAGCTTGATATGGCACAGCCTCTTCAAATAAAGCCAAACTATGTTACACAATGCTGGAATCCAAATGTTTTTTCTTAACAATCTTTATCTATAGTTTTAAGCAGGGCAAAAGTTGGCACGGCATAGGTTTTAGCTTCATGTAGTTTTGTTTCAAAGTTTTGAAGTGCAGTGATTACCCGATTGCACTGCTCAAACAACATCAACTAAAACACTCTTGTGTCCCCCACTGTATTCTGTACCCGCTTGGCAGTGGCGGGAGGAATGGTCGGCAACGACGAATTGACCGACGACCGATAATAACGGGAGGTTATTGAGGGGGAAAGGCGATTCTGATTATAATGCGGCAAACGTAATTAAACAATTAGGGGCGACTGTAAACCGGAGAAAGCGGTTCGGAATTCCTTAGCTGCGATTTAACTGCGCTATTGGATTCCAGGGCTTCTCAAAGCCCCCACTGTACCTGTACGGCTGTCAGTGGTGGGTAGTTTACTGATACTCAACGCCGATAATTTTTGCTAACGTAAGGTTTTTAGTTACACTACTCGGACTTGATGAAACGCCAAAATAACCCAACAACCTAATTGCCTGCAACCTGAATTTGCCTGTTTGCCCAAAAAACTTGGGTAAATAAGCTTATGGAAGAAGTGCCCAACCGGAACTTCCGATCGAATCTAGTTAAATCTGAATTAATAATATAAATTAACAATTAAGCAATTTCCACACTCACAGCCATTGCGGTCTTAGGTAATCATACGACACATATCTTGGCGGGAGCGAAGCGAACCTCCATATTGTCGGTGGCTCCTTAAGTAAAGCATCTAGCGTGCCGTTCGTACAGTTTTAGCTTAGGTATATATAACGTGACTTCCCGCGCAACTGAAATTCAAACGCTGATTGTAGATATTGACGGCTTACTCGCCAATAAGGGTAAGCGTTTGGTGAGAGTTCTATCGATTCCCGCACAAGAACCAAGGTTGGTTTTAGAGCGAGTCCGCGACTTTTTAACGAAGTTACATTCGGAGTTGAATGATGCTGTAGCTCAAACCGAAGCTGCCCAATCGTCACCAAGTGCTCACGCGGATACGGTAACACCAAATAGTGATTTTTCCGAGTTGCTTGTGCCGTTGCGCTCAGAATTACAAGCACTTTTAGACGAACGCAAAAATTTAGTCTCAGAAATTCGCCAACTCGAACAACAGCGATCGCATAATTTCTCTTTAGCGCAGCAAATAGCTAACCAAGAGCGAATGATTGCTGAGTTTTTGCAGGTTTTAGCAAGTCGCATTAAAAGTGAATTATTGCTAGTACCCCAAACCAATACAGTTAATTCTCCCGAACAGGTAGAACGGTTGTCCGTGCAGAGCGAACAACGAACCGACATCGATGCCAGCATCAATACTGTGTTTGAAGCATTAGAGCGCAATATTCAGACCAAAAGCGAATCGCTAACCCAAGCACTAGAAAGGATGCACGGTCAGGGGGTACAAAGTGAAGAGTTATTGAAAACTTTTATTGATAACTGGACCGATCAATTACAGTTAGCGAATCGTAATATAACTTCACAGTTACTGAGTATAAATACTACAGCATTTAAGACAACTTCAGCATCCGAACAGGTAAATGTCGCTCGTTCGCCTAACTTAGCGTCAGAACAAGCTTTAAAATCCGCATCATTAAAGTCACAATTAGAACAAGAACCAATAGCCGCTGCCGCTACCGCAAGCGAGTTACCAGAACTTGGTTTTAATCCGCCCGATAATAATACTACGCCGGATTTGGATGCTTTACTTCTAGAACTAAATCAAAGTACAGCAACCACACCACCAACTTCGACTAATCCAGTTAAACCCTCCTGGGTTCAAACACCTGAAGCTAAGGGTGATGAAGTTGAGCAACTTTATGCGAGTTTGTTTAGTACAGAGAATGGAACTACAACACAAACAAACCCGATTAACGTTACTCAAATACCAACACCTTCAACTACCCCAACTGCACCCGAAGTTACTGCCGATGTTGTTGCACCCGTCTCAACTTCTGAACTGGAACAAGATGATATTTCCACTGCACCAAAGACCAAAGTAGTAAAAATAATTAGTATCGAATCAATAGATACACCCCCGGTATCGACAACTGATGATACTTCTATACCAACTAATAATCTGCCAGTTGTGCGGCAAGACGCATCTATTATTGAAGATAGTGTCGAATCAAACCAAGAAAATGAGGAACTAACTTCGGTTCCCGACCCTTGGTTGCATGAGGTGGAGGCTGGACTGTTAGATTTGCACAGCCTTGAAGGCTCATTTGGTGTTGAATTTACTGAGCATTCTGGTGTCAATTGGGAAACGTTTATAAATGTAGATAATACTGGAAAGGTATTACCCGAACAATCATCCAATACAATTACAGCGCTAACAGATTTATCATTTGTAGAGGAAAGCGAGGTCGAGTCAGAATTATCGCCACTTAGAGACAGTACAATCGCAACAGGGATCGGCGAACCAAATCGTGATATTACAGATTCACCCTCAGAAATTTTGCTCTCGCAAGCAGCGGCTGACCTTGATGCAGCGATGCCAGATATTGCCCTTGATGATAACCAGTTGCAGCAATTGGATCGAGATTTAACAAACTTTGATGCCGAAAAAAACTTATCATCAGGCGCAACAGCACCTATTCTAAGTTCAACCCAGGTTAATATTACCGCTCCCGGCAACACCGATCCGAATTTAGAACAAAATCAAACTGCCGCAGCACTACTTTCAGAAAACGGAAATAACCTCGAAGTTTCTGCCGATCTAAATTCATTGGTTCCCGGTGGAAGTTCGATTGATATTATCCAAATTGCACCCAATACCCAAGAATCAGCATGGTATTTGGGAATCGATTTAGGTACAACCGGGATTTCGGCAGCTTTGTTAAATCGTTCAACAAGCGTTGTCTACCCGCTTTACTGGTCTCAAGACACCGAAAACGACACAGCTACAGTTAAACGTTCGTTTCGATTGCCAGCAGAAGTTTATTTACCAGCTGCCGCAGGTAACAAGAGCGAAAATGACCCCCTAGAAACCCAAGCAAGAGGCGATGATATTGATGCATCCTCGACCTCACCAACGCAAAATCTATTTTCTGCCGAATTGAAACCGTATTTGCAAATTGCTTTACCATATCGCAGCGAACGTCAAAGAACAATTCCGCTCACCGAAGGAGGTTCTGCCCAGGAAAGTACGCAAAAATGGGAACCAGTGCTGCAATTAAACGAAGTCGCAACAGTCCCACTAGTATGGATGGTGCGATCGCTCTCGAAATTACTATTAACGCTCAAATCCGACCGTAATAGTACCACTTTAGGCTTAACCGCCGCTGCAATGGGTTTGAATGCAGATGGATTCCGCAACGTCATCGATAATATAGCAGGTGTAATCTGTTCGTGTCCGTCGAATTGGTCCGAACAATACCGCTTCAATATCCGCGAAGCAATATTAATTAGTAAATTAGTACCCCATCCCCAACAAGTATTCTTCATCGAAGAAGCGATCGCTTCGTTGCTGTCCGAACTCGACGGTGCTAACGGCGAATCCGTCAAACTCAACAGCCACATGGGTTCGCGTCCGACAAAAAGCAGCGACCATCACCTTGTCGGCAATACCCTCGTTATGAACATCGGCGCGGGGGCATCCGAAATGGCACTTGTGGACTTACCCGAAAACCTCCTCGAACTTGCCCACAGTGATTTTATGCTCCACAGCTTTACTTACGGTGGCAAAGGTATCGAACAAGACATAGTTTGTCAATTGTTACTACCACCAAAATGGCGAAAATCGCGCCAAGAACGCGAAAACGAACCAGTAACCGCTTCAATAGGTAGTAATCCCTGGCACTGGCAACCGTCGATTTCGGGCTTAGACCGGACGCGCTTATCGAGTTTGAAATGGGAAGAATTAACTTTACCCCGAGCTGGCGAACCCGATATCGCCGAACGCATTCGCCTTCAACAGAGCCTCGAAAGTAGCCGTCTCGGCAAAGCCTTACTCGATGCAGCCACCGCCATGAAATTGATTTTGCAACACCAAGAATCATTTTCTCTCGAATTAGCAGACCAACGCTGGGTAGTGCAGCGCCGCGACTTAGAAAGTCAGATATTTGTGCCTTTTGTTCGCCGTCTCAACCGCGAACTTAATCGCTTATTAGTAGCGCGGGGCATTCCTACCGAAGCCATCAACCAAGCCATCCTCACTGGTGGGGTTGCGTCGTTGGGTGCTGTAAGTCGGTGGTTGCGGCAAAAACTTCCCAACGCCCGAATTATCCAAGACTTATACCTTGGCGAAAACGGCACTCCCACATGCAGTCGCGTCGCTTACGGGTTATCTATGTTACCGTTACACCCCCAAGTATTAGAAATACCTCGGCAGCAGTATACCGATTATTTTCTGTTCACAGAATTATTGCGGTTATTACCCGAACATGCATTATCGTTTAGCGAAGTCATCCAGCTATTCGAGGAACGCGGTATCAATACTCGTAGCTGCCAGCAACGTCTACTGGCATTTTTAGAAGGTGAACTTCCAGCAGGTTTAGTGCCCAACAGTACCGACTCGATTTGGCTGACACCATCTTCCATCGAGAACTCAGATTATAAAGCGCACGAATCGGTTCCACTTTTTGAAAAGCAAGGCAGTCTCACCTACCGTCCCAACATGCAACAAATTCAGACTCTGCGTCGTTACCTTGATGCTATTAAAACCAGTACTCAACAATCTTTAGAGGAACCTTATACTGTTAATTTTGCCTTTATTGGGGTGTAGGGGAAGGGGAG
>CAXTCQ010000068.1:0-7794 GCA_964242965.1 uncultured Calothrix sp.
TTTGTCTTCTTTCGGACAATGGTTGAAATGGGTATTTAATCAATCCCCTTAATTAAGGGTGCATTTATCATCGATTTGAACCACAATCGCGTCTAGGTTGAACAGGCAAAATAAAATATCACTCAATGGTGTACAAATGTATAGATTCTTTGAGACATAAAAAGATAATCTATTAATAATGCAAACTTTTTTAACACCTTCCTTCATGCAGCTGACGCTTCGACCAACACTAACGCAAACTCAGCCTTTAAAAATTGTCGCGCTGGGAGATAGCTTAATTTATGGATTTGGCGACCCCGAAGGTGGTGGTTGGGTGGAGAGACTGCGACGCGCTTGGATGTCGCCCGATAGTGCGGGACATGTACTTTATAATTTGGGAGTAAGAGGCGATCGCACTTCATCGGTTGCCCAACGTCTCGAAGTTGAATTTCGCCACCGGGGTGAATTGCGAAACCGCGTCCCCGACTTGATTATTCTCTCGGTTGGAGTCAATGATTCTGCCCGTGTCGGTCGGCTAAATGGCAAAAATTATACTGACTTTGACCGATTTGAAGCGGAGATTGCCGCTTTACTTAATTTGGCTATCCAGTTATGCCCGGTTATTTTTGTGGGGATGGTGCCCGTTGATGAAGCGAAAATGCCTTTTTTAGATTGCTTGCATTATAACCACGCCGACCAGTACTGCTACAAAGAAGCAACTCGCATCGCTTGCAAAGAGCGGAATATACCATATCTTGATGTTTTTAAAACGTGGATGACACATGGCGAAGCTTGGGTTAAACAACGCTTGAGTGAGGACGGACTCCATCCCAATATACTAGGATATCAAACTTTGTTAGAAGATGTTGCTAGTTGGAAAGCGCTTTCATCAATTGTAAATCCTTTGTTATGAGTGTTAAGCGTTCCAATTGTTAGTGCGAACAAAACAAACAAGCTATAGCTCTTGCTCAAGATTTAGAGCATCGCACCAATCGGACTTTGGAAGAAGACACTCTCTTAGAATTATTAGTGACACTGATTGATAAATTTGAAGAAAATCATTACCCAATACCCCAAGGTACTCCCTATTCAATGCTACTGCACTTGATGGAAGCACACGATATATCGCCAGAAGCATTAGTTGGAGTGATTGGTTCTAAGGAGGATGTCTTAAAAATAATTAACGGTGAAAGTCACATCAGTAAAGCGCTTGCTGAATTATTTAAAGTGGATGAAAGTTTATTTAGCTAGCTACATAAAACAACCTAAGTCAGTAAATGATAAAGTTTTTTCAAAGGCGATCGCTAACCATACTTTTAGTATAATCAAGTAGGAAAAACTACTATTTAGATAAATTAAAATTATAGATTGTAAGAAAAGCTTAAAAAAATGAAAATATAAAGGACTGCGAGAATTTGATTTTCTAGTTCTATAAAATACTAAGACTAGTTGCGGCTTGGTTTGATTGTAGCTAAATGGTATAGCTAAAAATTTTAAATTTAACGCTATTTCCGAAATTGTAACTAACAAAAATGTAATTAATTTTATCAGCTAATTTATTTACGTAACCTCTAGAAACTCAATAAATTATGAAATTACTGAAGTATATAAATGCAAATGCAGCTACCTTAATGCTGCTTGCTATCAGCGCATCTATTACACCAGCACTACAAGCAGATTTAATCAAACAACAGGTAAAACAAGTTTTTGCAGTTGTTACAGTACCTCAAAAAATTACTGATGCAGCACTACGTAACGCACGCTCAAATTGGGGATTGGGTAAAAATGCTGGAAAAATCATTAAAACTGAACCAGCAAAATGGGCACCCGATTGTGGGTATACTCCCCTAGAACTTTGCCATCAAGAAATATCTACGGGGTGGAATCTGACAATCGCTGATGGAAATAAGTACTGGCATTACTTTGTTGCAGACTCTGTAGGTCGAGTGGTTCTACTAGGAAGAGACCCGCAAAATCGAACTAATGTATCGATACCAAAAACTGTAACGGATAATATCCTAAACATGGCATCTAAGCATCTGGAACTACCTAAAAAGGTGTTGCTCGTAAAACAAGTACAGCGTCAAACTTGGAAAAATATTTGTTTAGAATTTGCCTTGTCTAATGTAAGATGCCGTACCGATGATAATCAACTTGGGTGGCGAGTAGTCATTGAAGATAAACCAGGTAAACAATATGTTTATCTAGCTGACCAAAAAGGTGAACAAGTTCGCAAGGAAACTACACAAACAATGGCAACTCGCAATGATTTAATGCCTAATTATTGGGCATTAAATATAATAAAAGCCGCGAGTAAACGGTTTAAAATTAAAGGCGCTCGCGTTTATATTTTAAGTGCAGAACAAAAAGATGACTCAAGTCGAGGAGGTTACTTGTACAACGTGGCTGTTGATGTTAAACAAAATGGTTTTGTCACATACGAACTGGATACATCAGGTAACATTACTAAACAACCATAATTTGTTTTTTAGGCGCGTATTATTTGGTAAGAGTGAGGCATCTAAAGGCAAATTTCCGGTAATTTCTCGACTGTAACGATGATTATCTTCTTCAATTGTCAGCGTTACCCTTACTCCACGTGTTAAATCACCATCTAGCTTCAGGTAAAGTTGCTTTCTCATTCTCGATTTAATATTTAAGCATTTGTGTTAAGCTCGTCTTTCAGCTATCGAACTAAAAAATAAATTAATTAAAATAAGTGTTAATAGTAATTTTAGCAATGTAAATAATATAATCAGCCATCGCGTAGCGACTTCGCGGGAATATCGCAAATTATAGCGAGTGCATTTACAAATATTTTTGAGGAACTCGTGGAAGCTGCGGTAGTACAGGTTTTATCGGCTTCGGGATTTTAAGTAATTAAATATACTTTTTTATCTATATCAGTATCGCAATGCAGTGGCAACAGCGCGAGCAAATCCTCCAATTTCATCAACTTCGCCGTTCGTGGTGTTACTTCCATCTTAACTTTCTGACGCGGGTGTAGCGAGCGCATATAAACACTATGTAAACTTTTGTAAAGAATTACGTAATTTTTGAACTTTTGATTCTGATAAGTAAGTAGATTTTTCCCTTAAAAACAACATTAAAAGCGATATTTATAACCCTTCCTATGTTAAGACGCTACTGGTATTGATTATAAGTTAGTAAAAGAACGTATATTCCGAATCACCTTCTTCCGTATTGTTATAGAAGTGAGGTTGAAATAGATGTTACTTTTTGCTTATCTATTCAGGGTTGGAACTATGTCAAAACAGCTACGAATTCTATACGCACTTGGGCCAGAGAATGTAATAGATTCATACAAATCTTGGCGAAAAGGTGAAGATACTTTGTCGCAAGTCTCGATAACTTATTCTGGTCAATTTTACGAAGTCTGTAAAAGCTTAGGTGCAAAAGGCTACATTATTGCCGAATCTAACAAAGCTGAAATTATTAAAGACGAGAATTTCATTATTGAACGTCGTCCGCTTTTGTTTGCGAATGCATCAGGTGTCTTATATCACCTACGCCAACTCTTACGGGGATTGCAGTTATTAACTGTAGCAATTCGCTTTCGCGCAAATGTTGCATTTTTAGCTAGCGGTACAACATATTGGTTTGTTCTATTACTGTTTAATTGGATCGGAATCAAAGTCATCCCGTGCCTTCACTGTACTTTATGGCGTAAGTATCGAGAGCAAACTTTCGGTGAAAGAATTATTCTGAAGTTAAGTCGCAGCTTATTCCAATCATCGTGTCATAGCATACATGTAGTCTCGCGTGATATTGCTGAACAGGTGACAAAATTGACAGAATACCAAAATCAATCTATTTACGAATTCAACCCAACATATCGACGCGGTTACTTTGACAATATTGCACCTCCACCCGAACGAAGTTCTCAAGTCACTACCGAAGATAAGGAATGTTCTAAAGAATTATCAGCTTTCCGGGTTTTGTTTGTTGGTCGTATTGAGTTCGATAAAGGTGTCTTTGACTTGCTAGAAGTTGCGAGAAAAATATTAAAACAGGGGATAAAAGACATTGTTTTTGATATTTGCGGTGATGGTACAGCATTAGATTCTCTGCGTCACACTGTAAAGCAAGAGTCCTTAGATAGATTTTTTATATTTCATGGGTACTGTAACAAGCAACAAATGCAAGAAATTTTTGGGAAAACCCACGTTCTTATAGTACCTACTCGTAGCGATTTTATCGAGGGTTTCAATCGTGCCGTTGCCGAAAGCATTTTGTCAGGCCGTCCGGTAGTGACTTCCGCTGTTTGCCCAGCCTTATCCTACGTGCGTCCTGCTGCAATAGAAGTTCCACCCGATAACCCGGAGGCATATGTACAGGCAATAGTGGAACTGTATAGCAATTCGAGAACCTATGAAGAAAAGCGCCTTGCTTGTTTGAAACTTCAGCAGCAGTTTTACGATGTTAGTCGAAGTTGGGGTGCTGCTCTCAAATCAAGTCTTTTATCAATTCAGCAAGAATCTTGATTAGTGTAATTGATTACATCATCATTCTTGGCATTGATTGAGTACGCGACAATCAATGCCAAGAACTATGGAGGGTGGCGGTAGTTGGTGCTGTCAGAACAACGTTACCATCGGCACCTCTCACCCAATCAGTAGCTTCTACGATACGAGTTGGTGTAGGTTAGTAGGATTCGTGGAAACTCGTCATAGCCCCAACGCCTAAAAAGCTAGACTTCTGCTGATTAATTTGAAGATTATAAAGTTTTGTAATGAGTTGTGAAATTCATAGATTTTTGATTCCGATAAATAAGCGAAGGTTCACAACGAGCATTCAAACAAACTTAGAAAGAAGGCAAGTTCTGCTAGGAGGGATTACTATGGAAAATCAAGGACTTTATTTAACACCTTTTGAGCACAAGCTTTTGTTAAATCTAGAAACCGATTTACGTCCTCAATACCGTCGTCGCATTGAAATTATGTTGCTTGCAGATGCAGGTAAATCGCAGACACAAATTTGTGAAGCGCTTTTGTGTTCTCAAGAAACTACACGGTACTGGATAGACCAATTGCGAAGCATTGTCACCCATCGTCAAGATTATTTCCGATTTTCTATCAGGTTAAAAGCGGCTCTAATCTCGCTATAACTTCATCAATCAATTCAGAAGGGGCTGTTTCAATAAAAACCGCTTTTCTAGCACTACAGTCAACTGCTCTGAGCCGATCTACTAATACGACACCGTAAGTCTGCATCTGGGCTGGCAATTCCACTTCAAACGGCCATCCCTTTTTCCGGCTAGTAATGGGACAAACCAGCACAATCTTAGAAATTCGGTTATAGGCTAATGGCGAAATGATAATGGCGGGGCGATAGCCTGCCTGCTCACTGCCAGTGCGGGGATTAAGTTCCAATTGGATGATGTCACCACGTTCGGGGACGCGCCCATCGATCTTTACCAACTTTCTTCTCCCGCAGGCTCGCCCCAATCCATCTCATTATGCTGCATGTCTGGGGTGACATCTTGAAGGAGTTCATCAAGGTTATACCTGGGTCTTGCTGGAGATAAAATTATCTTATTTCCCTCGGTTGAAATGGCAACCAAGTCTCCTTGTTTTAATCCCATCTGCTGAATAATGGTTTGCGGGAGCCTGACTCCAAGAGAGTTGCCCCACAGGCTGACTTTTTGGGTGAGCATCGTTGAGAATTATGATGAGCATGTTTATACATTGAGTATACTACAGATCTAGTGATATCAATCCTTCTGAACAAACTCCTTAAGATGGTTGACAAAGATTACGCTGCACTATCCACTGCTAATTCTCGGAGATAGGCGCTATTCGTTTTACATATCCATTGCCAATTCTTTATAAAACTTTATCAAAAGGGCGTTAGTGCTTCTCGTAACGCACCAAGGCTTAATTAATAATGTCACTAACCTACCAAAAGCTTAATAATGGTGCGTTACCAAGAGCGCTAACGCACCCTACCCTTACCTAATTTTTTCAATAATAAAATAGGACAGCTATAGTACCGTGTCTATTAACATTTACTAAAATCCGAAAAATCGCGCTCCTTGATAAAAAATAAAACTAGTTACCCATGCTAAAATCAATGACCAAGCTACCGATATCCAAGCCAATTTATTACTTTTAGATTCGCTTTGAATAACTGCAATTGTTGATAGACAAGGGACATAAAGCAGGGTAAACAACATAAAACTATAAGCTTGTACCCAGTCGATTTGTTCGGCAATAAGTTTTGCTAATCCGGCTTCATTTTGGGCACTGTAAATTACCGCTAAACCACCCAAAACAATCTCCTTGGCAATAAATCCAAAAATCAACGCTACTGCTAATTGGGAATTGATTCCTAAAGGAGATAAAATTGGTTGGGCAAGGTGACTAATCCAACCAGAAATTGTTTGCGAACTTGCAGGTGGTACATTCGTTGGTAAGTTATTGCACAACCAAATAATTACGACTCCAAAAATAATAAATCTTCTTGACCAAAACAAGAAATGCGTCGCTTCGTTCCAAGCCCGCATTAGCATTTGTTTAATAGTTGGGAAGCGATAAGGAGGTAATTCTAATACCATCGGTTCGTTATTGGGAAACATTCCCTTAAATAAAGCTGCGGTTAAAATTGCGGCTGCAAAGCTAAATAGATATAAACTAAATAAGACAATAGGTGCTTGTGTTGGTGCAAATAATGCCGTCGTCATGAAGATAAATACATTCAATCTTGCCGAACATAGCGAGAAGGGAATTACCAACATTGATAGCATTCGTAAAGCAGGCGATCGCATGACGCGCAAACCCATAATTGCAGGTACGTTGCATCCAAAACCCATTAAGGACATGACAAAGGAACGTCCATCTAAACCCAGTCGTTCCATCAAAGCATCCATCAAAAAAGCCGAACGCGATAAATAACCGCTATCTTCAACAATTGCCATGCATATAAAAAAGAGGAAAATGACTGGAATAAATGCTGCAACTGTACCGATACCTTCGTAAATGCCTTCAACTAGGAAATTATGCCAGAATGTCCCTAACCACGGAAAGAAACTTAATAGCGGTTCTAAAGCATTATCCTTGAACCAAGCAAGTCCCCCTGTTAATAAATCTTGTAATGGTATTCCCAAAGCATAGATAAATTGGAACATCAAAAACATTGTGACAAAAAAGATTGGTAAGCCGAAGATTGGATGCAGGAGAACTTTATCTAAGCGAGTTGTCCAATTTTCTGGAATTACTTCGTTAATACTTACCGCATCTTTTAACAAAAATTCCATCTCGGATGCTATTTCATTGTCCGAAGCTAAAACATCTTCTACTTTGCCAACAGTTACAGATTGGTTTTGTTTTTGTAATGCTGAGGCTATTACTTGAGATGCCTTATCGCACCCTTCGCCATATTTAGCGCTAATTGGGATTACAGGTATTTCTAAATATTCGCTGAGTTTTTCATAGTTGATACTAACCCCAAAACTCGGTGCTTCATCTGCCATATTCAGGAGTAATACAGATGGTAATTGTAAGCTTTTTACTTGCAAAGCCAAACTAATTTGCCGCTCAATTTGGGTAGAATTAAGAATAATTATAACTAGATGTACTGCTGTAGTTTCTAAAAACCTTTGCACTACGGCTTCATCTTCGGAAAAACCGCGCAAATCGTAAATTCCTGGTAAATCTACTACCTGGGCTGATTGTTCATTTATGCTGACTTGTGCCATCATCAAATCAACTGTCATACCCGGCCAATTTCCAACACTAGCTTGGGCACCTGTAAAACGATTAAAAAATGTAGACTTGCCAGTATTTGGCATTCCTA
>CAXTCQ010000068.1:7894-32674 GCA_964242965.1 uncultured Calothrix sp.
TGGGCACCTGTAAAACGATTAAAAAATGTAGACTTGCCAGTATTTGGCATTCCTAGTACCGCAATTTGTTTAAGTTCGCGGGATAAATCTGTTGATGAGGGGGAAACGTTGCAATGGGTCATTTTAAAATTATGAATTTTAGATTTTAGATTGTATTTTAGGCTAATATCTTATTTTATAGGGAACCGTAAAATGAGTGTAATAGTCTGTTTCATTTGGCAAGTCGTGAGGCAAGACATCCGGGTAACTTTTACGAAACCCGGATTCTAAGAACCCCTAAAATAAATAACTTCTCTATAAAACATCTGGATTTTAAATTAATCTTGTGTTACATGAATTGAAGAAGCATCCCGACGACGCACCATTACTTCTGTTGTCCCAATCTGGACGTGTAATGGTCCTTGTAACCAAGCTTTTCGCAGCATTTTTACTTGCTTACCTTTGCGAAAACCTAAAGCTAACAAACGCTGCTGTAAATTAGTCTCAGCTAATAATTCCAAAATTACGGCTGTTTCTCCTATTTTTAAATCGGAAAGTTGAATATTGGGCATTTTGCTACTAATCATTGTGAATATAACTTCTATGATAAAAACATTATCCCTTTAGGATTAAGTGAATGAACAAGAATTAGAATAAAGATTAAAGAGCGTTTGTGCTTTATTAAAAGATTCTTAGGCAATCGCAGAACTACAAAGATTAGGCTTAACAGTTTAGATAGCAATATAAAATATTTTATATTTACTACTTTTCTACTTAAGTAACCACCTGTCGTAACTCATATTCTCTGGCTAAAATGTTCCTATCTTTTACTAAAAAGCATGATGAATTTATGACACAAGATAGAAGAAACTTAGCCAATTCTAAATTTTTAATTTCAGATATTTTTACGTAATCGTATACTCCTGGAGTCTGTTCTGCTAGCACACATAATTCTTGACTAAAAGTTGCAAATTCTTCAGGGCTAACGTAAAATATTACTTTAACATCTGAAGCCGAATTAGTATTTTTTACTTCTTCAGCAGCCGATGCAAGAGTAATTATTTCTTGTTGTCCCGAACGGAGCGGGTCTGGTGTAATTGTGTAATCAGAAAAGAAGAGTGTAAAAAGTCTGGCTTCAAGCTCTGAACTAACATTATCAACATTTTCTGGTAAACTGGGAGGCCAATGATTCACATTTCTTTCAAATTTCGGCACGAAGATTACATTCACCAAAAAATTTAATGTCACAGAATATATTCCCTGATAAAACTTAGCAACTTCTGGTGATTCCTCCCATATTTGATGTCTAACTGAGAGAGTAAAATTACTTGATAAAGACGGTTTCATTATTTTATACCTCTAAGCTTTTTATGGAAATTGCAGTTTTTTTTTGAAGCTATTGTATTGTTTTTACTACATCAAAATAGCGCGATTTAAGTTCAGTTATATCTGGAAAGTACTTTTGACTCCATTGTTTTTGAGTTTGACTATACCCATCTTTTAAACCTTTTTTCCGATATGCTTGGAGCCATTCTTCTACACCTTCAGCGTGTTCCTTCAACAATTCAATACTTGCACCCCTATCATACAGACGTAAAAACTCATCTAAGCGGTTATGATACTCAGTAATAGTGTCTTGCCAAGTAGTTAATACTCCGCGTTGGTTTGGAGCGTTTTTCAAACTACCATCTGAGCGCTCTACCATTCGATGTGTGGGAGACATACTGTTACCAAACCTCTGAAGCTGTTTGATATGCCCAAATTCATGTTCGAGGTCTAAGTACCTCATATTTTCTTGAACATAAAGTACCTTTTCAACTCGAATCACGTTTTCATTTAAGTCCACAACTTCTTTTACTTCTACACGAGCCTCATTACTTATTCTAATTTCAAATCCTGCTACCTTGATTTGTTTTATTGTTTCTTCGTACTGGGGATGCTGTTCCATTCGCACGCTACCCTCACGAATTGTCTCAGGCGTAGGATATTTAAGAGTTGTTGCTCCGGTCGCCAGTTTCGATTGCTTAGTGATAGATTCGTCAAATTTCTCCATTTCTACTTTTTCAGTTTTGCAGTAGTTTTGTACATTCGCAGATTAAATGTCGCTATTCGCAAATTAAGTCGTAACCGCATTTAACTGCTATAAACCTTATTCTACAAAGGTTTGATGCTATTAGCACATTAAGCCCACGAATTTACTTAATTCGCACATTCCATGTCGTAAATAAAATATTCGCAAATTGAGTGTCGTTTATTAAAATTTGTTACTTCGCAAATTGTTTGTCGCATTATTGAGCGATTCATGGTACATTAATACTCCAATGAGTGTTTTTGCTCTAATGGCAGACGAAAAATTTGAATTAACAGAAGAATTTACACAACTTCATGAAGCTGTTTTTCTTGGTGAGAGTAATTTTATAGTAGACCCATCCCAAATTATTCTGGAAACGTCAGATAAACATAAGCTCACATTTAATCTCATGCAATGGCTTGCGGAATCGCCAAATCGCACGATTAAATCTCAGAGGAAGCAGGCAATTGCAAGTACTCTTAGTCTTTCAACTCGGCAGGTGGAGCGTCTTCTCAAACAATACGATGAAGACAGGCTATCAGAGACATCAGGTTTACAACGCTCAGATAAGGGAAAATATCGAGTCAGCGACTACTGGCAAGAATTTATAAAAACAACTTATGAAAAAAGCCTTAAAGATAAACACCCGATATCGCCAGCATCTATAGTTCGGGAAGTAAAGCGACATGCCATCGTTGACCTTAAGCTTGAACAAGGAAATTATCCTCATCCAGCTACTGTTTATCGGATTTTGAACCCATTAATTGAGCAGCAAGAACGGAAGAAAAAAGTTAGAAATCCAGGTTCTGGGTCTTGGATGACAGTTGAAACACGAGATGGAAAGCTACTTAAGGTTGACTTTAGTAACCAAATTATCCAATGCGACCATACGAAGTTGGATATTCGGATAGTTGATAGTGACGGTGTATTATTAACTGAGCGACCTTGGCTAACTACTGTTGTAGATACTTTCTCCAGTTGTGTAAACGGTTTTCACTTATGGATAAAACAACCTGGTTCCGCTGAGGTAGCTATTGCTCTAAGACATGCTATCTTACCCAAACAGTATCCCGATGATTATGAACTTGGCAAACCTTGGGAGATATATGGGCATCCTTTTCAATATTTTTTTACTGATGGCGGAAAAGATTTTCGCTCAAATCATCTAAAAGCTATTGGCAAGAAATTGGGATTTCAGTGCGAATTGCGCGATCGCCCAATCCAAGGTGGTATTGTAGAGCGGATTTTCAAAACAATTAATACTCAAGTTCTCAAGGACTTACCTGGCTACACAGGGGCGAATGTTCAAGAACGCCCAGAACATGCAGAGAAAGAAGCTTGTTTAACTATACAGGACTTGGACAAGATTTTAGCTAGTTTCTTTTGTGACATTTATAACCACGAGCCTTATCCGAAAGATACTCGCGCTACAAGATTTGAACGCTGGTTTAAGGGTATGGGAGAAAAACTGCCTGAGCCTTTGAATGAGCGAGAATTAGATATTTGTTTGATGAAAGAATCTCAACGAGTTGTCCAAGCTCATGGCTCTATCCAGTTTGAAAATCTGGTTTATCGAGGAGAATCACTCAGCGCACATAAAGGTGAATATGTAACGTTGAGATACGATCCAGACCATATTTTGACGTTATATGTATATAGTTGCGATGTAAATGATGAACTGGAAAATTTCTTAGGCTATGCTCATGCAATAAACATGGACACCCAAGACCTAAGTTTAGAAGAATTGAAAAGTCTTAATAAGGAGCGAAGTAAAGCTCGTAAGGAGCATTCTAATTATGATGCCTTATTAGCATTAGGTAAGCGAAAGGAGCTTGTAGAAGAACGCAAAGAGGGCAAGAATGAAAAAAGGCAAGCAGAGCAAAAGCGTCTACGGTCTGCTTCTAAGAAAAACTCAAATGTTGTTGAACTACGGCAAAGTAGAGCTTCAACTTCTTCAAAGAAAGATGAGCAAATTGAATTATTGCCAGAGAGAGTTTCAAGGGAAGAACTAAAGGTTGAAAAAATAGAGCCGCAACCGGAGGTTCTAGATAAAGCTGACACTCCACAACAGGAGAGACACAAATTGGTTATTCCTAGTCGTAAACAACATTTGAAAAACATTTGGTAAACTATGGCACGACCGGAACTCGCAATTCATTCCTCTGTTGAAGTCCTAGCCCCTCAGCTAGATTTAAATGCTCAACTTGCTAAAGTCGTTGAAGTTGAAGAGATATTCAGTAATTGCTTTATACCTACCGATCGCGCATCAGAATATTTTAGATGGTTAGATGAACTACGGATACTTAAACAATGCGGGCGAGTAATTGGTCCACGAGATGTGGGCAAAAGCCGAGCCTCTCTTCACTATCGGGATGAGGATAAAAAACGAATTTCGTATGTAAGAGCTTGGTCAGCATCAAGTTCCAAGCGTCTGTTTTCGCAAATTCTTAAGGATATTAAACATGCAGCACCAATAGGTAAGCGAGATGATTTACGTCCAAGATTGGCAGGAAGCCTTGAATTATTTGGGTTTGAACAGGTCATTATTGACAATGCTGAAAATCTCCAAAAGGAAGCACTGCTAGACCTTAAACAGCTTTTTGACGAATCTCATGTTCCTATTGTCTTAATTGGAGGACAGGAGTTAGATACAATCTTGGACGATTTTGATTTGTTGGCTAACTTTCCAACACTGTATGAGTTTGACCGCTTAGAAGAAAATGATTTTAGGAAGACACTAAGTACAATTGAATTCGACATCCTGGCTCTGCCCGAAGCTTCTAATTTATCTGAGGGGATTATATTCGAGCTTTTAGCGGAAAGTACTGGTGCGCGAATAGGATTGCTGGTAAAGATATTAATGAAGGCTGTTTTACATTCTCTCAAAAATGGCTTTAACAAAGTCGATCAAAACATTTTAGAAAAAATCGCTAATCGGTATGGCAGAAGATACTTACCTCCCGAAAAGAGAAATCAGAATTAATAAGGATGATCAAATTCTACCCAGATTGGGATTTGTTGAGCCATACGAAGGAGAAAGTATTAGTCACTACTTGGGTCGTCTACGCCGATTTAAGGCTAACAGTCTTCCTTCAGGACACTCTTTAGGTAAAATTGCTGGCATTGGTGCTGTCACGACGCGGTGGGAGAAGCTTTATTTCAATCCATTTCCGAGTCGTGAGGACTTAGAAGCCTTGAGCAAGCTTATTTGTGTGGAGGTCGATAGGATATATGAGATGCTGCCACTAAAGGGTGTGACAATGATGCCTAGACCAATTAGGCTATGCGCTGCGTGTTATGCAGAGTCGCCCTGTCATAGAATTGAGTGGCAGTTTAAGGACAAAATGAAATGCGATCGCCACCAGTTACCTTTATCAACAAAATGCAAGAATTGCGAAACCCCTTTCCCAATTCCTGCTGAGTGGGTACAAGGGGAATGTCCCCATTGTTCTTTAAGCTTTACAAAAATGGCGAAGCGTCAGAAGCCTCGTTAAGTTAGTGCAAGCGCATGAAGGCGGGTGCGCTTGCACCATCGCACTAACTCAAAAATTGTACTTCAGCATAAGCTAGAGCGTTTTCGATCTTTTGCGACAATGGCAAAGCGTCAAAACTATCGTTGATATTACTATCGCAATCAGGGCTGCAATGATACAAAGTTATAAGTATTAGCAGCATTTATGTTGCTGTCTTATGTTCAAAGTCTTACACAGCTACCAAATACCGTAATTAATTTTGCTTTGTATTAATCAATTGGTTCTTGAGAACAAGAAAGGTAATTGGAATTAACCCACCCGAACATATTGTTGACCCTGGAATTAGGTCCTTTAACTACGCTCACATAAGCCCAATTACCTTGTTGATTTTTTAAATAAACGTGATTACCGTTATTTAAGCCTGCTAGCGATTTACCATTAGGGCTATTACGAAGTGCCAACTGCCCCGACTGGATATTCACGACATTGCAGAAAGTTGCCCATTTCAAAGGAACTGTTGCTTGTTCAACAGCCTCAAGCTTACGTCGAAGTATTCTCTTTTCGCCTTTAAGCACATTCAGGTACATTCCTTCGTTAGAATTTTCGCGCCAGGAAATTGAATAAATGTACTCTCCATTGTGCCAACCAATTCCTCGGTAGCCGTTATCGCGCCATTTTGTACCATTATTAAGGTTGACGCAATTACCTTCAGCATCGCAACCTCTATAGGTTTTCCCAAGTTCGGCATCATTGTCTAAAGTAATTGTGAAGTTTCCAGCTCTATAAGTTGTAGGTTCTGCATGTGCGGGACTAACTTCAACAAGGAAAGTTGCAGAGGCTAAGGTAAATATGAGTGTTATTAAACGGTTTATTTTCATTTTATACAGAATCAACATCTGTTATAAAAATAACTTCACGATTCCTAGTAGTCAGGAGCTAAATTACTGAAATAATTAGCTTAAATATTACTGTCAACTAAAAAATCCTGGGAAACAATATACCTAATTCCCTGTATTAACACGTTCTTAGTTTGTGCCTTTAGCACTAATATTCAAATTATTGTAAGTACAAGCGCTGACGGGAGAATCAGAATTTGGCTTAGTCAATAATTTTGCTAATGTAGAAATTGTAAGCGTAATGCTTTTTACAATTTCCTATAGTGTTTACTACAAAATGCTGACATCGATTTTCAAAGCCCAGATTGCGGCTCTATCTTTAACCTTGTCACTTGCTGAAATGGATACTAAAGACTACGAACTTATTCCACCAGAACCGATAAGGAATGTTGCTAAACGCGGACTTGCATTACATCAGAAGTTTGGCAAGGGGAAAAATGCGGTTTTAGCTGAAGCGATCGCAAGCGAAAAATCCCTGAGTTCTAAAGATATTGAGAAAATGTTGGAATTTTTTAACCAATTCACCCCTGACCGTGAACATCCTGGTTGGGAAGAGTACGAGAACCCCTCGAAAGGCTGGATTCGCTGGTGCATGATGGGTGGGGGCTTGGGTCAGCAATGGGCTATTGATACTAAAAAGATGCTGGAAGGCAATTTACAGGCAAATTTTAACCAGCCAAATCAGGTATAATTTTTATACTACGGTAGTTATAAAAATTAGCCAAAACCTAGAACTACAAATATTTATGTTTGGTTTAATTGTCATCCCCTTATTTGAGATAAGTAGGTGGGTGGGAAAAATTATCGTTGAGGTTGGGGAGTAGGGAGTAGGCAATAGGGAGTAGGAAAGAGGGTTTCAGGGATTTTACATTTCGTTACATACTTCGTTTTTTTAGTGCTGACCTACTTAACATAATTATAAAAAATGTTAAAAGCAACGAAGTAGTGCTAATTTACGTAGCCGAAGGCTTCGCGTTGGTGTAAGGTGTCCCCTATAAAGCCTCAGAAGCCTCGTTAAGGAATGCGATCGCACACCAAAATTACTTTTACTATTGATGCGGAGCAATGTGATTTTGTGAGGTTGGGTCAAAAAAGCAAGCGATAGCGAATCTTCTTTCTCAGTACAAAATTATATTAGCTAAATGTCAATTAGTATTAAGACTAAAAAAATGATGAAAAGTGTTCGTGAGAGGCTTTTGGAGCGCTAGCCTAACTTAATATTTATTAACAATAATTATCATTCTATTAACGACTCTAAATACTAGTAATATTTTTTACTCTACGCGAAAAAAGTAGAATTCTCTATTGGTAATAAACTTTTTCGAGTCTTTGTTACTATTTATCTGGTTTTTCAACTGATAAGTCTTCTTCAAGCAAAAAACAGTCCTTAGAAGCGAGTTCTGCCAGCTGTAGTCGCAAATACTTACGTAGATTCTTTGCCTCTCGGTTAGTAAGTCCTTCAGGTGAGGATTGCTCAAATAATCCAATTATTCCAGAGTGCCCTTTTGCTCCAGGGCGGTTATTTCTAACAGATTTTTCTAGAAATACCCATATAACATCTAATAAGTCGGTGTAAACTTTTTCTTTATCAACAATTCCAACAATTTTACGAACTTCATTAACTCGTAGACGAAGAACTAATTTTTTGTCTACATTAGGATTATTTTCTCGCAGAAACTTACATGCTTGCTCAGGTGTTGTAAGAAATTCAACCCAAAAACTAAGATGAGGAGGTTTTGAATTCTTGTCTTGCGTTGAAGGTTCTAATTCCCCCTGTAATTGAAGTGGCAAAACTTTTTTCTTTTCTGAGAAATCCTTTGGCATCCGAGCAAGACGTATAATATTGCAATGGTCTGGTACTGATTTTAAATCTTGCACAAGATCCAGCTTCATAGACAGGTCACCAAGCAAATAGAGCAACCTTGTCAATAATTGCGGTAGAAAACTCCTGTCCAACTTTTATATCTTCTCCCCAAATCTCATCATTATTACCGCGATAAAAAAATTCTACCTCTCCATTACCAAAAATTTCACATTCAAGGTGTTGTTTTCCTTTTGACCAAGTATACATGAAATTATCTCTGTAGCCAGGGCAAGCATCTGGCACCTCTAAGCACTGCTTATTTGAGAAAAAAACCGTTCTTAGGTCTTCCCAAACCTGTTGAGCTTTTTCAATAACTGACAGTGTAAAACCAATTTCACCGTTAGCAACCGCTTCGGAACGTAAAGATTGGATATAAGCCAAAAGTTCTTGATGTCTTTGCTCATTATCTTTCTCAAGCGATTCTAAAAGTCTTTGAATTGGTTCATCCTTCTGTATCTTGTATGATACTTGATGAATTTTATCGTTTAGCTGCTTTCCCTCTTGCCCCTGAAGTTCTATTCTGAGGGGATTGCAGACAAAAAATGAGCTATTCTGTAACGCATAAGTATATTTAGCCATTATTTTAACAACTCCCTAGTTTTATCAGTAATACAACCTTCAAATATCTCGTTTTTACGAATACGAAAGGCTTCTAGTAACCTCCAGTGGTCATCTTTAATGCTAGAAAAATTAACATTAGAAAATAAATCGATGTCCAGTAAAACAGAAAGTAAATTATCTTTAAAAGGTGGAATACTTGCTTCAGTAAGCACCAGCGTTGCTCCAACATCTTCTTGGGGAATTTGTAATTGCATAAAATAATCACTAAGTCCTTGAGATAGCTTAGGCGAGATTTCTGGTGCTGTTAGCAAATATTCTTTAAGGTCATCAAGAGGTAGAGGTAAATCTAGGCGATTGATGTAACGTACAGCTACTCTAACAACCGTTTTTGAATTGGTAGCAGCTTGGTATATATCCCACAGCCGTCGTGCTTCGTCTCGAAACACTTCCCATTTTTCATAAGGCGCAAGTCGGCTGAACGAGAAGCCGTCCAAACGTGCTTGAACAATTTGTCTATCGTCAGGAGATGCAAACCGATACCCGAAAATAGTCTGATTAGAAGCTAGGGACGTTTCGCCTTGATCAATATGAATTTGATTTTCAATGCTAAACATCTCGCCCTTTTTAGGATACTCCGCTTGTATACTAATCCCAAAATTATTGAGAGATGACAGCCCTGCTTCAGAGTCTATATCAAGACGTAAGTCAATAAGAGCCTCAGTAATCGGTGCTTTTGTATAATGTATTTTCGCCTCCATGTTTCCACCTTTTTAGCTGTCTTGCGGTAAAGCCCGCTGTGTCGCTATAGTCATCTTACGCCATAATATTGCCTTTATAGAGGTTTAAATGTGATTTAAATCAACAACTTCATGCGCTCGTAACTCAATAGTAGCTTTTCTAAACTCTGCCATCAAGATGTGCAAACCCATTCCTTCCCAATCTGGTATAACCAGACTAAATAAAGCACTTAAAATGAAAGCCGAATAATTATAAGTATAATTTTTTACAAAAATTAGACGTTGTGATGCTACTTTTTTCTACTCCTTATGTCTCAAATTCGCCAAAATATCAGCTATTTCCCGCCCTTTTACTTCAATAAAATCCAACAGTTCCTCTGGTGTACGGGCATCCTCTTCATTTTTAGCATTGGGGTTTACTGCTTTCAGATCATACACTGCATCTTCTATCGTTTGAGCTTGCGCTTTTAGCTCTCTGGCTTCTTTTTCCTGTTCTTTAGCGGCTTGTTCAATTTTATTATATTCCTCTGTTCCTTGCTGTTTGGCTTTTTTCAATGCAGCGAGCCTATCGCGCAATTCTTTAGCTTCTTCGTCGATAACTGCGGCTTTTAGCTTTAAGGGTGCGGCTTTTTCTGCCGCTTGGCGTTTTCGTTTTGTAATATCCACCGTCCAACTTCTCTCGCTGTCGCCTTTGGTGGGTAGTAAGCGGAAAAATTCTTCAAACTGCGTTTCAGTTAGGGGAGTGCGTTTTCCGACTTTAATATCTGATAGGTCGTAATACCAAATTTTTTCTGTGGGTTCGCCTTTGTGGAAAAATAAGATATTAGCTTTGACACCTCCACCAGCAGCGACAAAGGTTCCTGCGGGTAAACTGACGATACACCAAACGTTACACTCGTTCACCAAATTGCGTTTTGTGGCAACAAAGGCTGATTCGTTGGTGCGGAATAAAATGCCTTCGTCTAAAACTATGCCGCAACGTCCACCAGATTTCAAATTTTGGATGGCATGTTGTAAGAAAAGTACTTGGGTTGCACTACTTTGGTAAGCAAAACCTGTTTGTGCGTCTTTACCTTCTTTGCCACCAAAGGGCGGGTTCATTAAAATGACGTTATATAAATCTGGTGTGGCTGTAAATAAACCGCCATAGGTTTCGCCCCCGGTGAGGGTGTTACCATGCCAAATATGGGGTTCATCAATGCCGTGCAGTACTAAATTAGCGATCGCAATCGGGTAGATGAGATTATCTTTCTCCCTCCCGTAAAATGTACGTCGCTTGAGTATTTCTAAGTCTTCTGGTTTGATAATTTTGCAGTTATTCTCGCCCCTCATATGTTCGTAGGACTGGGCTAAAAAACCACCTGTACCGACGAGTCCAGGGTCATAAACGGTTTCGCCTATTTTGGGGTCGATAACTTTTACCATTACTTTGATAACGGGACGGGGAGTAAAGAATTGTCCGCCATCGTTACCCTTTTCGCCCATTCTCAACAGCAATCCTTCAAAGACTTGGGAAAGGGGGAAAATATGGGTGTTGTCTACAGTTTCACTGCTGATTTCATGTATTTTGTCAAGAATATCCAGCAGATTTTTTTGGCTATCGACGCGAACGCGCTCGATACCGGACATGACTTCGCTGATAACTTTCTGCTTTGGGGTTGCGTCTTTGCTATTTTTAAGTTGTTTGAGATAGGGAATGAAAATTAAATCTACCCAGACCTTGAAAGGTTCAGATAGGTCAATACCCGTATCTCTAAATTTCTTAAGTTCCTCAACTTCTTGGCTTTTTTCTGTAATTTGATGGCGTTTCCAACCTTGGGAGCGTTGTTCGCTGTCGAGGGTAAACAGAGAGTCATCATAGGGTGCAGCCCAGTCACGCCAACGGTAGGGCGCTTCTAATGATGGGGTAAATTTAAAGCCAACAGCATCAGCGTTTTCTGCTTCTTCTTGCTCGCGTTCGTCGAGTATGCGTAAAAATAAAATCCAGGTTAATTCGGGTATATATTGCAGCGCACCTGCACAGTTGGAACGGCGCATGATGTCGCAAGCGCTGTAGATGTAGCTATCGAGACTTTGTTGGCTGGTGTATTTGCGACCATTACCGTTACCGTTGCTTTTTTTGCGGGTTGCTGCCATTGAATAAATTTAATTAGTTAACTGATTTGCTAAGAGTTATAATACTTTCGTTCTGTTAGCTTTTTGGCAATGATATTTTTTTCAGAAAAGTATCATTAAGCTTTGCTGCTGCGTTATAGTTCGCCGTTGAAAGCTTGACGGAGGAAGGCTGCGGGTAGTTTGTTTATGGCTTCGAGTTGTTCTTCTAAGGTTTTGCGGAGTTGTTCTTCAGCTTCTGCTATTTTTTCAGTGTAATTAGCAGCAATACGATGCTGTTCCGATAGGGGAGGATACCGAAGAGGAATGCGCCGAATAATATCCTGCGATATATTTTTCATCGATGGGCTTGTTCCAGTAGCATGGCTTTCAATAAAATTACGTGCTTGAGGTGATTGAAGGCTCATTTGTAGGTAAGGTTTTAAAATACGAGTTTCATCAGGTACAAGACAAAGAGTTTTATCACTAAGCATTAATCTAGGGCGAGTTTCTCCAACAAGTACGCTTGCTCCCACTAACTCAATCGTATTTGCGCGTGATATGATAATATCGCCTGGATGCACTTCATATCGCTCAGGTTGAGGAAAATTTAGGGGTAACACCTTATTCTCAAACGGCTTAAACATACCCCACGAAACAGCACTTACCTTAAGTACACCCCATTCATCTAAACCTGCTGGTCGTTCTTCGCAACTAAGGCTTTTTCCTCCGTAAATGTCTAACAAAAGCTCTCCCAGTGCTTTACTTTCCCACTGCTGTGCTTCTGGGCTATTAAAAACAGAGCGGAGATAGGCTGCGGGGAGGTCTTTGGCGGCTTCTAATTGCGCGATCGCATTTCTCCGTGCTTCCTCTACCCCTTCCATTTTTTCGTTCAAAATCCCCGCAATACGTTTCTGTTCATCCAGTGGCGGAAGTGGTACATCAATATCTTTTATTTGGTCAGTTGTCAGATTTCTGAATATCGCACCTACTGCTAAAGAATCTGTTGCAGCATTTGCACACTTCAAAAAGTAGAATAAAAAAGTATTCAGCAAAACACTTTGTTCTACATCTCTAAAACCTACGAATCCGTCATGGATACAAGCATCAACAGCTAAAATTCCAGGTAAACCAGGAGCGCCACTAACAACCATTATCACATCACCTTGCTTCATTGGTCGGCTTAGTTTTGCCCCTTCTTCTGTCAAAAAATCTACTTTTGGAGTAACATACATCCCGTCTCTGGTAACATCTTCAACCATCAGACGTGGTACATTGCCACCATAGTATTTTGGATCGCCTTTGGGTCTTGGACTGCTTCCTCTAACTACAGTTGAAATTTCTCCCAACTTTACCCATCGCCAACTACTAGGTAAATTCCTTTTACCACCCTCAAAACTAATTTCTTCCTGTTTCGTCACCCTTAAAAAGCCCTCTTTTTCATCTGCAAAAACCTTCTTAATTACCCATCACCTCAGACAGCACAACCACTTCAATTCCAGGCAAAGCAGTTAACCGCCTATCATTAGTTAAGAGGGTTTCACAACCACTTAAAATTGCAGTAGCACCGTGAATTGCATCTGGTAATCTCAGGTTCGCCACAGCCCGCAATCTTGCAGCCTCAATCAACACATCCCGACCTACCGCAACAACCTCCAGCACTTCTGAACTTTGCAAAGCTTGTTGATATACCGCTTGTATTTCTAGATTTCCATCCATCAAAGGTCTAACCAACACCTCCGCTAAAGTCAGTTAACTGGTAAAAGCTCTCAAATTGCCAGCATCGATACTATCAAAAAGCTGATTTAATTCATCAACAAAATCAGGATATCCTTCAATTGCATAAATAAAAATATTAGTATCTAAATAAACTTTTTCCCCCCAAATAGCATTTACAACTACCAAGCATCCCGCTCCCTACTAATAAAATCATCAGCTTCCTGTGGCGTAGCAAAACAACCTTTACCAGTGCCAATAATACTACGTAAAGATTGTTTCTTTTTCCCTGCTCTTTCCATAATTACAATCACATCAACCTCAGTACCAACAGGTAATTCTGATGACTGAATATTGATGACTCCATCAGGTTTCATAACTGCCTTTTGTCTAATAGCTTCGTTCATCTTTTTATCTCTGTTCTATCCCCAATAATTTCTATGATGCTGCAAAAATCTTCTCCTTAATCTCCCGCAACACATCTCTCGGCTTACCTAAAATCTCAAGCGATTTGCGCTTCACCTGTGATGACATTTTAAAAATATCCGGATTTTCTAAAGCTTCCGTTCCTCCACTGACAAACTGATTTACCAAAGCCTCAATAGTTTTCGCTGTAGCTTCCTCCATTTTGTTCAACCAATCAGCGTGCTTGTAGCTAAAAGCCTCAGCGCGAACAATTTTGGTTTTAGGAGCCAATCCATAACCGATGTCCGCTAAAACATCATACAAGTCATAGTCCCCTAATTGTTCCACAGTGGCAAATTCTCTCGGTGAGACCCCCGCATTTACCAACTGCGTCAATAACTCCTGACGCTTTGTGGGGTTTACCCAGCAAACACGAAACTCTTCGACAGTGGGAATAATTTTGACCAAATTCGCTGCAATTTGCTCTTTATATTCCTCTACAGAAATTGTCGTATCTTCTCCATCAACCTGGGAACGCATAAAGCGTCCACCATCAGTTTCTTCAACCCAATCATCACTATCCTCAAGTTCCACTACTAACGCAGAATCCCCCGTGACTCTGCTGCTACTTTGATTGGGAGTCCTTAATTTAGTGAGAAACTCTTCCCCAAATAACCTGGTAGCGTCGGTGTAATCGTAAACGCGAAACATCAATTTATTTTCACTTAACCGCGTTCCCCGTCCCACCATTTGGTAAAAACTGATTGGGGAATTAATTTGATTGAAGAAAACAATATTACGTACTACTGGTACATCGACACCAGTAGTTAATAAATCAACTGTCGTCGCAATAAAGTGAGTCCGCGAACTACCGCGAAAATCAGGTATTAATTCTTGCCCTCCACCCTTATCAGTACATTTAAAAGCATAGCTTTCAACTCGTTTATGATTATTTATTTCGCACCATTTAACGTAAATCCTTTCCATCGTTATGGCGATTAAATCAGCGTGGCGATCGCTATTACAAAAAATAATTGTTTTTTGCTCCGCTCCACCTGTTTCCAGTAAATACTTAAAAAAGTCTTCACACCGACGCTGTTCAAAATCGGGTAACATCAATCGGGTTTGAATACGTCCTTTTTTAAAAATCTTGCGAATTTGTTCTTCTGTTACTGGCAATCCTGTGTCATAATCTACAGGATTTCTAGCCATAATATCTTCGACTGCCAATTTCTTAAAATCAATCTTGACTCTACCTTCTCGAATTTCGCAAGCCGCCAAGTAGCCATCTTCCACACCTTGGAGCATATCGTATTCATACACAGGTTCGCCAAAATACTCAATATTATTCGCCGTTATCTGCTTATCTGCTAAAACTTCTTCTGTTTCTTGAGTTACTTCAATTTGTCTAGGTGTCGCAGTCAACCCAATTTGCACAGCATTAGGGTTACGAGTCAGAACATTTGACCACTTACCCCAAGCGGAACGGTGGCACTCGTCAATCACAATATGACTGAAGTAATTTTCTGGATAGTTATTGATTAAGAAACTCGCGTTATCATCATCTTTTGCTACCCCTAAAGTTTGGTAAGTAGCAATGAGAATTTGAGCATTTTTTTGTGTATTTTTGGAATCTACAACCGCAGCATTCGTACCAAAAATATTCTTAAAAGCTGTTGATGCTTGGCCACGAAGTTCGTCTCGATCACATACAAAAAGCGCCTTTACCCTTTGTCCTGTATCTGCAATTCGTTTTAACAAATGTACCGCAATCCGAGTTTTACCCGCTCCCGTAGCTAGAGAAAGCAAAGCACGTTTGGGCTGATTGTGTTTCTCAGATCGCGCAATTTTTTCTAAAACAGCCCGAATTGCAGCATCTTGATAATAGCGAACAGCCGATTCACCCCCAGTATAGGGAGTCAGCAACGCTTCAGCAACAGCTTCATCTAACTTGAAGCCCAACCATTGCTCATAGCGATCGCGCAGATTTTGGACATCTGGAAACTCAGAAAATGCTTTGGGATGAGAAATAATCCCAGTAATTCGGTCATATTCGACAAATCTATGTCCATTCGTAGAATATACAAAAGGAACATGAAGCCGTCGAGCATATTTTTTAGCTTGTTCAAGTCCAAGGGTTGGTGAAAATTTTTCAGCCTTTGCTTCAATTACAGACGCACTCACAAGCTGCTTTTTAAGACTTGGTTGAAGACGTAAAACAATATCAGCTCTACCTTTTCTTTTTTGCTGAGGAACACCGTCAATAATCCTGATCGCACCAGCAGGAACTTCGCGTTTAATAACATCCTCCGTCCAGCCTTTTTTGTGGAGTGCTGGATTAATAAGTGTAGCGATAGTTTCAGGTTCGTTTAATTTACCATTTTTAGTGTATTCCTCGCCAAACAAAATACTGACTCCCTAGTAAAAAATATATCCCTACATCCTGACTGCGATCGCTCCTTACAGTCAAGTTTTGATAGGGACATTTTTTGACTTACTTAGCCAGTTGTGGTTTAAACTTAGTAAATTTCATTCTAAGTAGGTTGGCTCAAATAAACCGAACTATGTAAAGAAATGTAAAAACTAACAACCCTTGCGTTCGCGGAGCGTGCCCGCTTCGGGCTTATGCTACCCTTCTGGAACGCTACGCGAACACTTCTCTACGCTCCGTAAGCGCTTCGCGCACGCTGACGCGAACGCAATGACGTAGCTATAATTTTTCCCACCCACCTACTTAAAGATGCGATCGCAATCTCTCACCCTTCATAAAAGCTTCTAAGATATATGTTTGATTAATAGTCATAAATCGTGAGTAATTGTATATCTCAAATTCAGTTAGGCAATAGACAGCGATCGCAAGACCCCTCAATATAGAATCGATGCGCTGGGTAACTTGCCTTTGGAGCCTTTGGAATACTGTAGAAAATGGGTTGATATGTCCCCCGATGAGCGGGGGTACAGGAAAGCGTGCATAATCGCGCTAGCAGAAGCAACTGGGCTAAGTGAACGGACTATCGGCAATTGGGGAGGCAACTTTGAGAAGCGACCCAACTACGTAGCACATATTTTACGGATGGCAGATAAACTCAACCAAATCAAAAAAATAGTCGTACCTCCTGACTTTCCCCAAGAATAATTTACTCGTGATTCGTGACTAAAATACTTGTACTATAGGCAGAGATTTCTTACCTTGGGTTCAGCCAGTAAATATTTTTGGAAATTAAGCCATTGCTGACAAAATTTCCAGAACTTCCTATCGCAGGCTTATTGTCACTAAATCACGAAGAGAAACAATGCAAACTGGGAGGCAATCCCATCAAAACAAACATCGAATTGATACCCTCTGTCAGTTGCCCCTAGAACCGATAGAGTATTGCCGTCGTTGGGTTACTCAGGAACCAGGACGTAATTATCGCAAAGCTTGTATAAATGCGATCGCACAAGTTACTGGGACAAGCCCAAAAACTGTAAAAGACTGGGGGAGAGATTTTCGCCGTAGACCAAAATACGTGACTCGAATTTTGCGGCAAGCTGATTTAATAAACCAATTTAAACAGCTTGTTGCTCAAGAAATTATCAATTTACCCTTAGATTTTCCCCAGGAATAATTTAGTCGCTACTCGCTACCAACTACTAGAAAAAGCCCTTGTACTGACTGCAAGGGTAATTTAGGCTGGCATATAGATTGTCTTTTAGACGTGCGCGATGATAACAACAGCAGAACACCAAATGGATTCGATTTCTACATTTGATATTACAAAATATCCTTTATTCGATGTAATGAAGGATATCAAAATAGGACGCATTCAACTACCAGATTTTCAGCGAGATTGGGTTTGGGATGATAGCCATGTACGCCGTTTACCGGCGAGTATATCATTGGCTTATCCTATTGGTGCAGTCATGATGTTACAGCAAGGTATCGAGCGCCGACAATTTAAACCGCGTCTGCTTAATGGTGTACCAACTACTGCAACCCAAACACCAAATTTACTAGTACTCGACGGACAGCAAAGATTAACAACTTCGTTTATGGTGCTGCTATCCGAGCAACCCGTCGTCATCAAAGACCCCAAAAGCCAGAAATTAACAACAAAGTGGTATTACCTGGATATTGAAAAATGTCTTGAACCAGAGTGCGATCGCAAAACTGCCATTATTGCCTTACCTGAATCGAAAGTTATGCGAACTCGAAACGGCGATTTTATTGATTGTTCGACTCCTGAAAACGAGTATGAAGCGCTTTTATTCCCACTATCCAAAGTATTCTTTTTTTCGGAATGGCGCAGCAAATTTTCTAAGTATTGGCAATACGACCCTCAAAAACTCCAACTCATTGACAATTTAGAGTTAGAAGTTCTCAAAAAATTTGAGCATTATCAAATACCAGTAATTCAACTCCGCGACTCATTACCGAAAGAGGGAGTATGCCAAGTTTTCGAGGATACAAATACAGCCGGATGCGACCTTAATTTCTTTGATTTAATGAGTTCGAGTTACTGTGCAGATGATTTTAGCCTTCGAGATGATTGGAAGCACCGCGAAAACCGTTTTCAGACATTCAAAGTTCTGCGGAAGGTTCGTAGTACCGATTTTATGCAAGCTGTAACCTTAGTAGCTGGTTACACTCGAAGAATCGAAGCAGCTAAACAAGGCTGGAATTTAGATAAATTACCCGGTGTCGCTTGCGGTCGTGGCGAAGTATTAAAACTAACAAAAGAAGAGTACCAAACATGGGCTGACCCTGTTAACAAAGGTTTTGAAGAAGCAGCTCGTTTTCTACGCGGTCAAAAAATTTTTGATGCCGATGATATTGCTTGCCCCATTCAGTTAGTTGCCTTAAGTGCAATTTTGACCATTATCGGCGATCGCTCTCGTTTATTTCAAGTGCGTTCGATGTTAGAGCGTTGGCTGTGGTGCGGGATGTTCGGTGAAATTTATACCCACTGGCACGATTCACAAGCTGGACGCGATATTGTCGAAGTACCAGCATGGCTGAATGGTGGTTCCGTCCCCTTTGGCATTACGCAAGCAAATTTCTCGTTTGAAAGACTTCTTAGTGTCAGGAAACGACTTGGTGCAGTTTATCAGGGATTTGCGGCATTACTACGGCGTGAAGGTGCAGTCGATTGGATTACAGGTGAGGAAATTAACGACGTTGTTTATTTTGAGGAACAAATCGACTCGCACCATATTTTCCCTGTGGCATGGTGTCGCAAACAAGGTATTGACCCCAAAAAATATAACTGTCTAGTTAATCGCACCCCATTGAGCGCGAAAACAAATAAAAGGATTGGCAGTAAAGCACCTTCGGCTTACCTGAAAGAGTTTGAGTTACATGGAACTGCGGTAGCTAGCTTAGAGGAAATTATGCGATCGCATTGCATCAAACTAGAAATTTTACGCAACGACGACTTTGAAGCATTTTTCCAAGTCAGAGCAAAAGCCCTAATGGAACTCATTGGTAAAGCGATGGGCAAAAATTTAAGCCTTGAATTAATTGAGGATAGCGATGAAGAGTTCCACATGGGGAACGGTACAGGCTACATACAAAAATCATCACCAAGCATTCGGTGATTAACAATAGACTCAATATTCCCAAACCAACTCTATTTTCCACCGGATGCAGACTCTTGTTTTTTCAACCAATCTTTAATAGCATCCTCCAGTGCTGCCGTCTGTGTTACCTCCAAACGAGCGCAGGCAATCTCAAACGCAATTTTTAAGTCTTTGGGAACTCTTCCCCTAACTTCTCTTGTTTCTTCAGTCATCCCAGTACCAAGTCCCTGTCCGGGCTTAATTCTTGCACAGTATATTAACAAAAATGAATTTGCGCTATTAAGCTATTGCGCTATTGCGTCATTACGCTCATAATGAAATTGGGTTATTAATCAAAATCCCCGCGTGCATCTATGAGTGTGATAACGATTCAATGTCGCCTAGTAGCAGATGACGAAACCCTCCGCCATCTTTGGAAACTCATGGCAGAGAAAAACACACCTTTCGTCAATGAAATATTGGAACGATTAGGAAAGCATTCTGAATTTGAGTCTTGGGTGGAAAATGCGAAAATCCCCAAAACTGTTATCAAAGAATTCTGTGATTCTCTCAAGACTCAAGAACCATTCGCAGGCCAACCAGGTCGTTTTTACACCTCTGCTACCAGCTTAGTTACCTATATTTATAAATCTTGGTTGGCTTTAAATAAGCGACTTAAGCGTAAAATTCAAGGGAAAGAGCAATGGTTAGAAATGCTCAAAAGCGATGTAGAGCTTGAGCAAGAAAGTAATTCAAATTTAGAAAACATCCGTGTAAAAGCTACCGAGATACTAGCTTCATTTACGACACAGGAAAAGAATAATACTGATAGTAGTAAAAAGTCGAAAGCGAAAAAAAGCAGTAAGCCTAAAAATGAGAAAGCTAATAAACCTGTAACTAATAAATTAAGCCTTCTATTTGAAGCTTATCGTCGAACAGAAGATGCTTTGACAAAATGTGCCTTGGTGTACCTCCTTAAAAATAAGTGTCAGGTAAGTTGTGTTGATGAAAACCTCGAAAAATACACTAAACAAAGACGAAAAAAAGAAATAGAAATTGAACGGTTAAAAATACAACTAAAAAGTCGAGTTCCAAAAGGGCGAGATTTAACAGGTGAAAAATGGCTAGAGACATTAGAACAAGCCATTAAGCAAGTTCCCCAAGATGAAAAGGAATTTAAATTTTGGCAAGCCAACCTTTTAAGAAAATCGAGTTCGATTCCTTTCCCAATAGTTTATGAAACTAACGAGGATATGAAATGGGAAATCAACGAGAAAGGAAGGTTTCTTGTTGGTTTTAATGGTTTGGGAAAATTGAAATTTGAAATATATTGCGACAAAAGACACCTACATTTATTTCATCGCTTTCTAGAAGACCAAGAAATTAAACGTCAAAGTAAAAACCAGCATTCTAGCAGCTTATTCACTTTACGTTCTGGACGAATATCTTGGTTAGAGCAAAAAGGGAAAGGGAAGGCTTGGGATGTACACCGTCTAATTCTTTTTTGCTCAGTTGATACTCGCATGTGGACTGTGGAAGGAACTCAACAAGTTATTGAAGAAAAAACTACAAATACTCAAGATAAGTTAGCAAAAGCTAAAGAAAAAGGTGAACTCGACTCAAACCAGCAAGCCTTTGTCACTCGTCAACAATCTACACTTGCAAAAATTAATAACCCTTTTCCTCGTCCAAGTAAACCTTTATATGAGGGTAAATCTAATATCCTAGTTGGTGTTAGCCTTGGTTTAGAAAAACCTGCAACCATTGCTGTTTTTGATGCAGGCAATAACAAAGTCCTAGTCTACCGCAGTGTTAAGCAGTTACTAGGTGATAATTACAACTTACTAAACCGTCAGCAACAGCAAAAACAACGTTCTTCTCACGAACGTCACAAATCTCAAAAGCAATTTGCTGCAAACGATTTTGGAGAATCCGAATTAGGACAGTATTTAAACAGGTTATTAGCCAAAAAAATTGTGGAAATTGCCAAAGTATACTCTGCTGGAAGTATTGTCCTACCGAAGCTTAGTGATATGCGGGAAGTTATTCAAAGCGAAGTTATTTTTAAAGCCAAGAAAAAAATACCCAACTTTATCGAAGGTCAAAAAAATTATGCCAAGGAGTACCGACGACAAGTACATAACTGGAGTTATGGAAGATTAATTGAAAATATCCAAAGCCAAGCTGCAAAATTTGGAATCTCTATAGAAACAGGACAACAAGTAATTAGAGGTGGTTCACAAGAGCAAGCACGGGATTTAGCCTTGTTTGCTTATCAATGCCGAACTACTTCATAAATTTAAACATAATATCGAACCTTGAAAACTTAATATAGAAAATAACAGCGCCGCAATTCATGCTGTTTACAGCCGCTGTATTGTGACAAATCTGGGTTAGTTTGGTGGTTGTCAGACCGTCTTGCTTTCTGACCCTGGTAGCTGCCCGCTCTTGATGCTGCTGTCTAGCCTGATTAGACAGGATATGCCCTTTTTTGTAGCTTGGATAAACCGATTATTTTCCGACGTGTTGAGCGACGAAGAAAGAAGTTTATATAAAGATAACAAATTGAGGGACAGGTGCGCTCCCAGCAATATAGAGTAAGGCTTTTGCCTAGCCGTTTTCGTAACGGTGCGGTTTACCGCAGTGGTGGTTACTGAATCACCCCCTTCGTCGGGGGAACCCTCTCAAATATTTTTTGGCGTGTCGAAGCGGGGGCAAAATCCCTGGGCTCCCGCCAAAATGTAAAAACCCTTATCCTGTATTGATTTGGAAAAACTGAGTGTCAACTTATTTAGTTTTTTCATTTAAAACTGGAGATGCTTTTAAGTAGTCCTGGCAAAGATGCAAATTAGAAGCTTCAAGAATAAGGGTTTCAGCCGGTCGGGTTTCAACTGCCATCCCGGCTAGGGATGGGTTGAAAGATTGTCCAGTCTGTGGATGGGTCTACGGGTGGGCATCCGTTTCAACTGCCATCCCGGCTAGGGATGGGTTGAAAGCTGCAACAGAGAATAGTGCAGCGATCGCATCTGAGTTTCAACTGCCATCCCGGCTAGGGATGGTTTGAAAGCTGTCGTGTAAGGCATTGCCCAGTTTGTCAATGGGTTTCAACTGCCATCCCGGCTAGGGATGGGTTGAAAGCAAATCTAGCTTCGCTAATAAAATTTGCTATTCTCGAAAGTTTCAACTGCCATCCCGGCTAGGGATGGGTTGAAAGTAAAATATAAAGTTCAAATAGTGAAGCAAATATACAAGTTTCAACTGCCATCCCGGCTAGGGATGGGTTGAAAGCTACTTGGTTTACAGAATGATAGACATCTCGGCAGGTTTCAACTGCCATCCCGGCTAGGGATGGGTTGAAAGGCATCATAAATTTTGGTTTCTTGCATGGAAATATTAAGTTTCAACTGCCATCCCGGCTAGGGATGGGTTGAAAGTCTTCGTAGTGACGTTTGTCATCTTCTCTACGAGTTTCAACTGCCATCCCGGCTAGGGATGGGTTGAAAGATTGAGGATTACTATAACGAATGCGAGCGTAGAAACGGTTTCAACTGCCATCGCGGTTTGGCTATAAGCTAAAAATGCCAATTACCCTGAATAGGGTACTAAGAATATTTGAATCTTTAAAATTTTTCTGAGAGGGTTGAAAGGAGCGCTACAATGGCATCATTTCTGGTTTATACAAATTAAAAGTACCTTAGTAATGGATTAAACAAAGTGCAAAACTTTGTTTAAAGACTTTTAAATACCAGATTAGCCAATCAACAAGAATTGTAAATAGTTCTTTCAACCAGTTCGAGGACACTAATTCCTTAATAGGGACATTAATCTGTTAACGACGACAACTAATTTGTTACTCGACAATAACATTTCGACGACATTAAAATATTAATCCGTTAATCGACAGCAATCAGCGACATTAATTTGCTAAAACCTGTAATACTCGATTGAAGATAAGAATCTGTGGAAAGCGACACTAATTTGCGAATAACGACACTAATTTGCGAAAAGCGACATTTAATCTGCGAATGTACATGAATAGTCCAATGGAGCTAACCGGTCTCGAACCGGTGACCTCTACAATGCCATTGTAGCGCTCTACCAACTGAGCTATAACCCCGAACAATGCTTAACTATTATATCTTAAAAGCATAACTGAATGTCAATAGCTGCACAACCTCGATTCTCATAAATGTTGATACCCACGCTAATCTTGATACAAACTTAAATATTCATTAAATAGCTCATGCAATGACCCATTAAGAAATAAACAACAAGCATTGCCGCAGCTGCAACAGCTACTAGCGTGCCTGCTAACATGAGAGAAAATTCTTTATGTTCTACAGCCTTTTCCATCAGATGTAGCGACCAGGCAACGAGCGCTACATCAAAAACTAAAATAGGTATCAACATTTTTAATAATACTTAAATATTCTTGAATTATCTTAACACTTTTTCAGAAACAATGTCTAACCACGGGGGGTGTGGTTAGATAGCTGTTGGCATTAAGAAAACATCCGGATTGGAACGTTGCGATCGCTTAAAAAATTCTTAATTTGACTAACTGTTAATTGTCCGTAATGTAACAAAGATGCTAAGAGCGCGGCTTCAGCTTTACCTTCAGTAAGTGCAGCGTGGATGTGTTCGCATGTTCCGGCACCGCCCGAAGCCACAACGGGAATTTGTACGGCATTGGCAATTGTCCTTGTTAGCTCTAAGTCGTATCCTGCTTGAGTTCCGTCTGCATCCATACTGGTTACCAGCAGTTCTCCTGCACCGCGTTTTTCGACTTCTTCTGCCCAAGATAGAGCATCGATACCAGTATTTTCTCTACCACCTCTCACGTAAACATCCCAACCAGGGTTGTTGGGGTCTTGTCGCCGTCGGGCATCGATAGCGACAACGATACATTGATTGCCAAAGCGATCGCTAGCACGATTAATAAAATCTCTGTCGCGTACCGCCATCGAATTAATACTAACCTTATCTGCCCCAGCTCGTAACAAATTTTTAACATTTTCTAAGGATTGAATCCCCCCACCGACAGTTAACGGAATAAACACCTGCTCTGCGGTTCGGTAAACAACGTCGAGAATAATGCCTCGGTCTTCATGAGTGGCTGTAATATCTAGAAACACTAACTCATCAGCACCCGCTTCATTGTAAACCTTTGCTAATTCAACCGGGTCGCCTGCATCCTTGAGATTAACAAAGTTTACACCTTTTACAACCCTTCCCGCCTTGACATCCAGGCACGGTAAGATCCTTTTAGCTAGCATGAGAATTTTTACACTCCTTAGTTATTGCCCGGAATTTAAATTTTAGATTGGCAAGCGTACTAGTGAACAAAAATTAAGGGAATAGGGAGTAGGGAGTTATGAGTTAGGAGTTAGGAGTTAGGAGTTAAGAGTTAGGAGTTAATTTCCTGCTTCCCCCTCCTCCCCTTCTCCCC
>CAXTCQ010000069.1:0-32638 GCA_964242965.1 uncultured Calothrix sp.
CACCTCACCCCTCTCCCCCGTAACTACTTCTAAAGACTTAAAAGTGGAAAGTCATACAATTATTTATGCAAATTTTTTTTATCATTATACTTAAGGACTGCTAATTTATTGTAAAATCCCACACTCATAGAAATTGCCATAATAAATGACTAGTAGCTTAATGACTATCCCAAAAGTCGAGTTAAAGCCTTGTTTTCTGACTCCAAAGCGTATGCAACCTGAGTATCCGCTATTCGTGTATTTGCCGGGGATGGATGGTACTGGTCAGTTGTTGCGATCGCAAACTACTGGTTTAGAACATTATTTTGATGTGCGTTGTTTGGCAATTCCACGTAATGACCTGACAAGCTGGGAGGATTTAACAAATAATGTCATTGATTTAATTCATGTCGAATTAGAAAGAAATTCGCAACGTCCAGTTTACTTGTGTGGAGAGTCGTTTGGTGGCTGTTTGGCGCAAAAAGTTACAGTTAAAGCACCGGATTTATTTAAGCGCTTAATTTTAATTAACTCTGCTTCTAGCTTTCACCTGCGTCCTTGGTATGTGTGGGCTTCGCCGTTAATGAGTTGGGTGCCAGGACCGCTGTATAATGTTGGCGCAGTTGGTTTATTACCGTTTCTTGCTGCGATGGGACGGATTGTCGAACGCGATCGCCAAGAACTTCTCGAAACTGTGCGATCGATTCCACCCGAAACTGTGATGTGGAGAATTTCTTTATTGCGCGAGTTTCATGTTGACGAAGCGCAGTTACGTACTTTCACTCAAAGAACATTAATTATTGCCAGCACCGATGACCGACTTTTACCTTCACTACAAGAAGCTGAACGTTTGGTAGGTATTTTTCCCAATGCCAAGTTAGTAACTTTACCCGATAGCGGTCATGCTTGCTTGCTAGAAAGCAATACCAATCTCTACGACATTTTAAAAGAACATAATTTTTTTGAAAATTCTTAAAATTCGTGTTGTCACCCCTACTTATTCAAAGAAGTAGGGGATCTGAATCGCAGAATTGATTAAATGGGAGGATGCGCTAAGGTTTAGATTTCCGTTAAAACCAGATTAGAACCATATATAAATTCACATAGACCCCGACCATGCAAGACAAAACGCGATCGCACCACCCAAATAATTCGGTCAATTCGTCGCAACCTGCATCAACCGCTGATAACAAACAGCTATTAAATGCTTTGCACATCGGTGGGTTTGCACAGGTCGCATTGCAAGAAACTCATAAGTTGTTTGAAAAGTCAATGGAACTGACCGGGCAAGTTGTAGACCGTCTGGGTAATATATGGTTAATTCGTAAGTTAGCAGGGGTTTTGAATCTAAATTGGTTGGTGGGTGCTGCAAGTAATGTAAATTTGGAAAAGGCGACGGAGGATGTGCAGAAGCTTAAAAAAGCGTATCCGAATGAGTCTCCCAGGCAAATCGCACACCGAATTATGGTGGAAAAAGCCACAAAAGCGGGTGGAATAGGTTTAGCGACGAGTATGCTACCAGGTATTGCGGTGGCATTGTTGGCAATTGATTTGGCTGCAACTACCGAACTACAATCGGAAATGGTTTACCAAATTGCCGCTGTATATGGGTTGGATTTGAAAGAATCTACACGCAAGGGTGAAGTATTAGCCATTTTTGGTTTAGCTTTAGGTGGTGGAAGGTTATTGAAAGCTGCGGGTTTGGGTTTGTTGCGAAATGTTCCTTTTGCAGGTGCTGCGATCGCCGCGAGTTCTAATGCGACTATGATTTATTCGTTGGGATATGCTGCTTGTCGGTTCTACGAAACTAAGTTAGATGCTGCGACAGAGCTAAATTCGGAAGAAACTTTGACGACATTAAAGCAAGAAAGCGAAGATTATTTAAAAAAGGCGATCGCACAAGAAGCGATTATGGATCGTATCTTAGTTCAGATGATTCTCACTAGCCATCCCGACCGAACTTGGCAAGAAATTTTACCTGAGTTACAAGCGTTACATTTGAGTCCGCATTCGTTAGAAGCAATTATCAAACACGCTGAATCTCCACAACCTGTAGAAAAGTTAGTAGAACAACTTAACCCTGATTTTGCCGTGACTTTGCTGGCACAATGCTCGCGCATTGCTAATCTTAACGGCAGTGTATCACCCGCAGAACAAAAAATTATTGATGCCATATCAGCAAAAGTTCGAGTGTAATATATTAACACTTGCTTAGAAGTGCCGAGTAGCGCGGAACCCCTACTTTTTGCGAAACCCAACAATTGTGTTGGGTTTCGCAACGCTGGTTAACGTAGTTAATCAACTCTTTACCTATTGCCCTCTCAAATCTTTGTCAACCGTATATAGCTATATTTATTAAGTATATTCACTCATCTATCTGAAGCTAAGTCCTGAACGTGATTAGCGACTTTAAGCTTTATTTGATAAGTATTAATTCCCTTTGAGTTCTTAACTACCGATAACTTAAGAAAAAATTATTATTGTCATAATTTCTATTTAGATAACCTATCAACAATAGTGGATAAATAAAATATTAAATCTGTCATCTAACTCAAGATACATCCCAAACTCAACCATAGGTTTTAAGGTAGTTTTGTAAAGTGAAGATATTTGAGCGGTTGAATGTTTATACTACATCTATGGGGATACATACTGGCTTGACATTTGGGGCGTTATATTTGGGAATATTCCACAGCCAAGCCCATCGCGGGCTGATGGCAACTGTTGATAGCGATATAATTGCGGGACGTTTAATTCCAATTGCGATATTTTTACCTTTAGTTTTGGGTTGGTTAGTTATTGAAGGTAAAAAAGTAGATTACTACGACTTTGCTTTTGCGATATCGTTGATGACGATTACCCTAAGTGCGATATTTTTGATTGTAATTTGGCGATATGCAGTATATCTCAATCAACTAAATAACAAACGGCAATGTGCCGAAGTTGCTTTACGCGAAAGTGAGATGCATTTTCGCAGTTTGGCTAAAAGTATCGAAGATGTATTTTGGATATCGGAACCGCGCTTGCAGCGTTTAGTTTATGTTAGTCCTGCCTACGAATCAATTTGGGGACGCAGCATTGAAAGTTTGCACCTCAATTTTAGCGAATGGATAGATTCTATCCACCCCGAAGATAAAGAAAGAGTCCAAACAGCGTTTTTTGAAAACATATATAACGGTACATACGACGAAGAATATCGCGTTGTACATCCCGATGGTACGATTCGATGGGTACGCGATCGCGGTTTTCCAATCATTGACAGCAATGGGCAAATTGGGGAAAAATGCTGCGGTATCGTTTCCGATATTACCGCACAAAAACTCGCCAACGAAGCATTTCAAGAACGCGAAGAAATGCTGCGTCTAGCTTTAGAATTATCGAATGCTGGCGTATACGATTGGGATGCAGCCAGTAACAAAGTTAAATGGTCTCCAGAATATTATCATCTATTTGGTATAGATAGTAGCGTTGAACCAAGTTATACAGCTTGGATAGAAAACGTCCACCCCGACGATAGAGAAAGAGTCCAAGATGAAATTCAAACCATGTTAGAACAACATGGAGACTTAGACATAATTTACCGCATCGCCCATCCAACCGCTGGAGAACGCTGGATAAATGGACGCGGCAAAGCTTACTATAACGAACATGGCGAAGCCATGCGAGTATTAGGACTTTGTTTAGATACAACCCAACGCAAACAAGCCGAAATAGCCCTACAAAAAAGCGAACAACGCGACAGTGCATTAATCGACTTTGCCCCCGATGCCATCTTCATCACAACAATCGACGGCACATACACCAAAGTCAACACCAAAGCCAGCGAACTACTAGGATACACCCAAACCGAACTGACAAACCTACTATCATCCCTAACCCCATCAAAAGCATCATCCGTTTCCCCATCCCCCACCAACAATCCCATCACCCCATCAAAAGCGTCATCCGTTGCTTACCCCCACCCCATTCTCGCACCAACCGACATCCCCCGCTTCCACTCCACACGCACTTCAGTACTAGCAGGCAACATCCACACCGACGAATGGACGCTAACACGTAAAGATGGCACACCAATATTACTTGAAATCAGCGCCAAACTAGTTTTCGGAAACACATTCCTCATCTTCGGACGCGACATAACCACCCGCAAACGCGCCGAACAAGAACGCGATCGCTTCTTCAATGTATCGGTTGATATTCTTGGTACAGTTGAGATGGACGGTTATTTCAAACGCATCAACCCAGCTATTGAAATTCTTGGTTACAGCCAAGCGGAATTTACATCTAAACCGTTTATGTATTACATTCACCCCGACGACCGAAAAGCAAGCGCAGCAGTAGTCGAGAAGTTGCGAACCGGGGAAAATCTCATCAACTTCGAGAATCGCTATCTCTGTAAAGATGGTTCTTATAAATGGTTGCTGTGGAACGCAATTCCCATCGTTGAGGAAAGATTAATTTATGCTGTCGGACATGACATCACCGAACGCAAGGAAATTGAAGAAGCGCTGCGACAAAGCGAAGCAAAGCTAAGATTTTCAATGACTGCGGCAAAAATCGGCACTTGGGATTTAGAATTACAAACTAAAACTGCTCAACGTTCGCTACGTCACGACCAAATATTTGGCTATGAGTCATTATTACCAGATTGGAGTTACGAAAAATTCCTCGAACACATTTATCCCGAAGATAGAGAGATAGTCGTAAGTTGCTTTGAGCAAACTTTAACTAACCATAATGATTTGGATTTTGAATGTCGAGTTATCAAAGTCGATGGCGAAATGATTTGGATTTGGGTAAGAGGCAGCGTTTACTTAGATAGTAATGGTATACTAACACGCCTTTTAGGGTTAGTAGTGGATGTAAGCGATCGCAAACGCACCGAAGCCGAAATTCTCGAATTCAATAGCACCCTCGAAGAACGAGTCAAGCAGCGCACGGCACAACTCGAAGCCGCTAATAAAGAGTTAGAATCATTCTCCTATTCAGTATCCCACGACTTGCGGGCACCATTGCGGCACATTACAGGCTTTGTCGATATGCTGCAAAAACGCCTGAGTAAAACCGAGTTAGACGAAACCAGCCAGCGTTACATCAATATCATCAGTGAATCTACTAAACAAGCAGGTAAATTAATCGATGATTTACTAGCATTTTCGCGTATGGGACGCACGCAAATGCGTTTCAACACCATCAATATGAATTTCTTAGTGCAAGAAGTCCGACGCGACCTCACCCCCGATGCCTACAACCGCGAAATCAACTGGCACATCGAACCCTTACCAACCATCCCAGGTGATGCCTCAATGTTACGGTTAGTATTGCGTAATTTACTAGAAAATGCCCTTAAATATAGTCAAACGCGCCAAGTTAGCGAAATTAGTATCGGAGTTGAGGGTACTCCCGCAAATTCTAAAGAAGTTGTTTTTTATATCAAAGATAATGGAATCGGATTTGATATGCGATATGTTCATAAATTATTTGGCGTGTTTCAACGCTTACACAGCGACCCCCAATTTGAAGGCACCGGGGTAGGTTTAGCCAATGTTCAACGTATCATTCACCGACACAGTGGACGAGTTTGGGCAGAAAGCGAAATCGATAACAGTGCGACTTTTTATTTTGCGTTGCCCAAGGAGATAGAAACAAAGATTGGAGAGTAAAGAAAATCAAATGGATCTTAAGCGTATTCTCCTAGTAGAAGACAGCATTAATGATGTGGAATTAATCCTGAACTCCCTGGCAGATAACCATCTCGGTAATGAAGTCGTCGTCGTCCGCGATGGCGAACAAGCTTTAGACTATATGTACCGTCGCGGTATGTATCGGTTGCGATACGAAGGTAATCCCGTCGTTGTCCTCCTCGACCTAAAGCTACCCAAAGTCGATGGTATCGAAGTGCTAACGGAAATTAAATCTGACCCATCGCTGCGAACAGTACCAATTGTCGTGTTAACCTCTTCACGCGAAGAACAAGATTTGGCACGATGTTATGAGTTAGGAACCAATGCTTATGTAGTCAAACCAATTGACTTTCATGAGTTTGTCGATGTAATTCGCGGTTTGGGATTATTTTGGGCAATCATCAACGAACCACCTCCAGGTTCGCTACCACCCGCACGCAGCTTTGAAGGAATCAAAGGAAACTAATGAAAATATGATGTCAGCGTTAAAGTTTCTCCTGCTCGAAGACAGCTTACTCGATATCGAACTCATCGAAGCCTTATTTGCCCAGAGCGATATCGACTGCGAATTTGTATCGGTAAACACACAGCCGGAATTTGAGTCAGCACTTAAGCAGGGGGGCTTTGACCTGATTCTTTCCGACTATTCCTTGCCCGGTTTCGATGGCATCGCAGCTTTAGAAATTGCCCAGCAACTTTACCCAGATGTACCGTTTATATTTGTGACGGCAACAATGGGGGAAGAGGTAGCAATCGAAACACTCAAACGTGGTGCGATTGATTACGTACTCAAACAACGCCTCGAACGTTTAGTGCCAGCAGTACAGCGGGCACTCCGCGAAGCCGAGGAACGCCGCGCCCGCAAGCAAATAGAGGCAGAATTATACCGCCAAGAACAAGAATATCGCGCCCTGGTTGAAAATTCTCCCGATATCATCATTAGGTTTGACAAAAATTACCGTACCCTCTACGTATGTCCCGCAATTACTGAAGCAACGGGGCTACCAGTCGAACACTTTTTAGGTAAAACCCCCGCCGAACACGGTTATCCAGCAGAGGTTTATATACCTTGGATAGAGGAGATGCGGCAGTTACTAGAGCAGAAACAGGGACGGCTTTTTCAATTTAAGTTTGATTCTGCGAACGGAACGCGGTTTTATGATGTGCGAATGGTGCCCGAACTTGCCACCGACGGTTCTATCGAAACTATACTAGCAGTTGCTCGTGATATTACTGAGGCAAAACAAGCCGAAGTTAAATTGCGGCAGCAAAAAGAAGAACTCGAACAACTCAACCGGATCAAAGATGAGTTTTTAGCAGTGCTATCGCACGAATTGCGATCGCCTCTCAATGCCATCCTGGGCTGGTCAAGAATATTACGCACCCGCCAAGTCGATGCCGCTACGATTGCGCGTGCCCTCGAAACCATTGAGCGCAACGCCAAACTGCAAACCCAACTCATCGAAGACTTACTCGACGTTTCCCGCATCATACGCGGCAAATTGTCCTTACACCCCCAAAAAACCAACTTAGTACCCGCTATCGAAGCCGCAATCGATACAATGCGTCTTGCAGCCGAAGCTAAATCCATCGACTTTCAATTTTTAATAGAAGGGAGTGGGGAGTGGGGAGTAGGGAGTAGGGAGTCAAGAGTCAAGGAAGATATGGGAGATATGCAAGACAAGGGAGAATATATTTCTACTTCCTTGACTTCCTCTACTCTCTACTCCACATGGACTACTCCCTCTACTACCTTCTTCGTTCTAGGTGACCCCAATCGCTTGCAACAAATCGTCTGGAATCTCCTCTCAAATGCGATTAAATTTACTCCATCCGGTGGAAAAGTTGAAGTATTACTCGAAGTAGTGGGAGACAAGGGAGACAAGGGAGACAAGGGAGAATATATCCATACTTCCTCTACTCCCCCCACTCTCCCCACTCCCTACTCCCTACTACGCCACATGCCTCAACGGGGGGAACCCCCGCACGGCAGTGGCTCCCCGACTCCCTCAACTTACGCCCAAATCACCATCAAAGATACAGGCATGGGTATCCGAAGTGACTTTATACCTTATGTATTTGATTCATTTCGTCAAGCAGATGGTTCAACAACACGTAAATATGGCGGTTTGGGATTAGGGCTAGCAATAGTCCGTCACCTGGTCGAACTTCACGGAGGTTACGTTTTTGCCAGCAGTCCCGGTGAAGGACAAGGTGCAACATTTGCAGTTCAGATACCTTTATTGAAAACAGAACCAAAAGTGCAAAATTCAGAGTTTAACTTCTCGTCCTCAGCACTCAATAATATTGAAGAAGGCACAGAAAATTTAGAACTATCTGGCGTGCGTATCTTAGTAGTAGACGATGATACCGACTCGCGGGATTTTTTAGATTTTGCGCTGCTTGATGCTGGGGCAAAGACAACAGCTGTAGATTCTGCTGCCGCAGCCTTCGAGGCACTGTCATCATTTCAATTTAATATCTTAGTTAGCGACATTGGTATGCCGGCTGAAGACGGCTACAGCTTGATTCAACGAATTCGTCAGCTACCAGCCTCTAAAAACGGAACAATTCCAGCCATTGCCCTAACAGCTTATGCCAGCGACGCAGATCGAAACGCTGCGATCGCAGCAGGTTTCCAAACCCATCTTCCCAAACCAGTCGCACCCGATGATTTGGTGAATGCGATCGCACAGTTGGTAGGGAGTAGGGAGTAGGGAGTGGAGAGTATGAAGTAGGGAGCGAGGGAGCGAGGGAGCGAGGGAGCAAAGAATATTCCTTTCTCCCCTTCCCCCCTTCTCCCCCTTCTCCCTATTCACTACTCCCTACTCCCCTAAATTTAAGCAATACTGGTAAATGTTGGTTGAAAAACAATACAAAGAAATGGAAGTTCGAGCGACGGATGTCCCACTTTTAGACTGGGCAGGAGATGGTTTAGCGATCGCATTATTTGAAGATGCTACAGAATTAACTGGCGATTTGGCGGCTTTAGACCAAAAATTTGCTGGAATATTAAAAGAACTAATCGCTGAAGAAGAATTTAAAGGTAAATTAGGTAGCACTGCTTTTACTCGTGTCGGTGCTGGTAGCGCAGTTCGCAAAGTTATACTTGTTGGCTTAGGTAAAACTGATGCCTTCAAACTTGAAACTCTGCGCCGTGCGGCTGCTAGTGTTGCCCGTTTGGCAAAAAAACAAAAGTGCAAAACCCTTGGTATCAGCTTACCTGTTGTTAATAACGACCCCGCAACTAGCGCTCAAGCTATAGCCGAAGGTGTGCAGCTAGCACTTTATCAAGACAACCGCTTCAAATCGGAACCCGAAGAAAAAGTAATACAAGTAGAATCTGTAGATTTACTAGGTTTAGACGACCAAGCAGCAGCGATCGCCCGTGCCAATAGTATTTGTTCGGGTGTAGTCCTAGCGCGACAGTTGGTGGCAGCACCTGCAAATGCGGTAACACCAATTACAATGGCAGAAACTGCACAAGCGATCGCTACCGACCACGGTTTACATTTGTCGATATTAGAACAAGCCGACTGCGAAAAGCTCGGTATGGGCGCGTTTTTGGGCGTAGCACAAGCATCGGAAATACCACCCAAATTTATCCACCTCACCTACAAACCCGAAGGTACACCCCGTCGCAAACTCGCCATCATCGGTAAAGGCGTAACCTTTGACTCAGGCGGACTTAATATTAAGGGCGCGGGTAGCGGTATCGAAACGATGAAAATGGATATGGGTGGTGCAGCTGCAACTTTTGGTGCAGCAAAAGCCATCGCTCAACTTAAACCCGATGTCGAAGTCCATTTTATCTCCGCCGTCACCGAAAACATGATTAGCGGACGGGCATTGCACCCCGGCGACATTCTCACCGCTTCCAACGGCAAAACTATCGAGGTAAATAATACCGACGCTGAAGGACGGTTAACGCTAGCTGATGCTTTGGTATACACCGATAAATTAGGTGTAGAGGCAATAGTTGATTTAGCAACCCTAACAGGTGCTTGTGTAATTGCTTTGGGTGATGATATTGCTGGATTATTTACTCAAAATGACGAACTCGCAAAACAACTCGAAACCGCAGCTGAAACCGCAGGCGAAAAAGTCTGGCGGATGCCGATGGAAGAAAAGTATTTTGAGGGCTTGAAATCCAGCATTGCCGATATGAAAAATACTGGCCCCCGTCCTGGTGGTTCGATTACTGCGTCGCTATTCCTAAAGCAATTTGTCAAAGATACCCCAGCTTGGGCGCATCTTGACGTTGCAGGTCCCGTTTGGGCTGACAAAGAAAACGGCGTGAATAACAGCGGTGCAACTGGTTACGGGGTTCGTACACTAGTTAATTGGGTGTTAAATAATCCATAAAACTGCTGTATTATTGCTCAAAAATCAAGTTTGCTCGAATTTACAAGGGTAGGTAGTATGCCTACCCTTAAATTTTGTCTCAGATTGAGAAATTTAAGATAGCAACCTCTTTGAAACTGCTATTATTTCATGCTGGTAGTTAAAATTTGTTTTAATTCCGCTACTGTTTAATTTTTAATTGTTAACTTTACCTCATGCCCTTTAGCAACTTCACAAATCTCTACCAAAATCCGGCTAATGTACCAGAAAAGTACCGCAAACACCATAATTTGAGTAAGCTATTTAGGGCAAATAGTTCTTATATTCGTCCAGCAGAAGACCCTGTGACAATTTGGGCAGTTGAGATTTTGGAAACAGAGTATAACGTTCCTCTAGAGGTGATGGAACTAGAACTGTTTGCTGATTTTTCAGAAGGAACCCATCAAGGAGGGCGTAGGTATCAGGGACGTTCAGATGTGGTTATTTATGATGACCGTTACAAAGACTCTTTTGGTAGTTTAGATGTGGCTTTCATCATGGTGGAGGCAATGGAACCAGGTAAAAGGTTTGAAGGTACTGAAGATGAAGGTTAAACAACACGCTACCGTGTAAAAATATTGAAGCTGACAAAAAGTCAAGCTTTAAACATAGTTGTGTAAGCAGCGCAAAGTCAATATGAGCGGTAGTCAACCCAAAGCTTTATTTTTATCTCCAGATGGCAACATCTACCCCGATACCATGATTTGCTCTGGTATTATCCCTGCCGAACTGGGCGGTCAACCTTGCCCCTATTCCCAAGCTGGTTGTTTTCCTGAAGTCACACATCTTAATCCTGATGACCCTAGCTACAGCATTGATAAAGGGCAACCAGGCGACCTTTGCCCAGGCTGTGCTAAACAACAACTAGCTAACCTTGGACATTGGCAAAGTCACGGTAATCAAAAGTTTCCTCAAGAACTTCTTTCACTGCGTCTGTTTAAATGCCGCATGTGGCTATGGTTCGTTGTTCCAGGACTTCATGATGCGAACCCTACTAAAATTTGCAGTTATGCAAGTAGTGATGATAAGTCTACTTATATGCCCTTACCTGAAAAACATCTTGTAGCTGTGTAATAGATTCAACTCGTAATTATTTTTATCAGCAAAAAATTGACGTGATTTTTCTGAGCGACGAAGACGTTAGCAACAGGTTATATGATTGACCACGACCGATTATTCAAGGAATTGATATCTACTTTTTTTGTTGAATTTATTGATTTATTTTTTCCTCAAGTAGCAAGCGAAATTGATAGAAGTTCAATCAGGTTTTTGCCAGAGCTAATTCTTACTGACGTCACATCTGGCGAGAAAAAAAAGATTGATTTACTGGCTGAAGTTAAGTATAGACAACAAAATACTTGCTTTTTAATCCATGTTGAGGCTCAATCTTACAGCAAGTCCACATTAGCTAAACGAGTTTTTCAATATTTTGCTCGGCTGCATGAAAAATATGACTTACCAATTTATCCAATTGTCATTTTTTCGTTTGATGAACCAAAACGTCCAGAACCTCAAAATTATCGCGTCAAATTAGCCGATTTAGATGTACTGGAGTTCAAATTTGCAGCTATTCAATTAAATCGCTTAAGTTGGCGCGACTATTTACACCAAAAAAATCCAGTCGCAGCAGCTTTAATGGCAAAGATGAATATTCCCTTAAAAGAACGTCCCCAAGTAAAAGCGGAATGTTTACGATTGTTGACAACTTTAAAATTAGATCCGGCGCGGATGCAGTTAATTTCTGGATTTGTCGATATCTACTTAAAACTTAATGCCGCAGAAAACAAAGCCTTTGAGGCGGCAATCGATACAATGGGACTAGCGAGACAGGAGGAAGTTATGAAAATTGTCACAAGTTGGTATCTAGAAGGTGCCGAAGCTGAACGGCAAAAAACGATTGCGGGAATCCTAAAAGTAAGATTTGGAAATATAGATGCCTCTTTAAAGGCAATTATTCCTCAGTTAATGGAGTTGACACCGGAGGAATACACGGATTTACTATTGCGGGTGTCGCGTGAGGAGTTATTATCGCAGTTTCAGGAACAATCTTAAATTTATAGGTGAAGCGTATAACGCAGGCTTGCGGAACGCTGTAACGCACCGCAATTGACAAAAAATGGTGCGTTACGAGAAGCGCTAACGCACCCTACAGTTTTATTTCAATTCTGGATGCGCTCTATCTTCAGGAGAAGGTGTACCCATTTGGTTAATGGCGGCAATCATTTGATATAAGCGTCCTAAGTCGCGTTGGTTGAAGTCCAAAACTAGACGCGGTAATCCAAAGGTTTCGTCGTCTTGCCCTTCTTGCGGTAATGCTTGGCTCTTTTCGATTTTACCCTTTACCAAAATATCGCTAAAGTTGGTATTAAGTTGGTCGATTGCAGCTTCGGATAACTCGGATTTAAGGCGAATTACCAATTTACCACCTACGTATCGACTGGAGTGAAAAACCTGGTAGAAACTTGTAATCGCATTACAAGCAACATCCAAGTTATCTGTGATTGTGTAAAGGTTGGGGTCTTCGGGACTTACTAAACCTGTTTGTAACAAATGTTTGTCAACATATTCGCTCCAAGCCCGCCAATAATCGCCACCGGGATGGTCGATTAAAACTAGAGGTACGGGACCAAATTTACCCGTTTGGCTGAGGGTCATGCACTCAAATGCCTCATCTTGTGTACCAAAACCACCTGGGAACGATGTGACTGCATCGCTTTCCTTGAGTAAAAACAGCTTGCGGGTAAAAAAATACTTGAAATGAATCAGCTTGCGATCGCCTTCGATATACGGATTCGCTTGCTGTTCAAATGGTAACTGGATATTCAATCCAAAAGAATTATCGCGTCCAGCCCCTTCATGACCGGCTTGCATAATCCCACCACCTCCACCTGTCATCACCATAAAGCCCAAGTCGGTGATACGATGGGCAAAATCCCTCGCCATTTTATATTCTGGGGTTTCGGGAGCAAGACGTGCCGACCCAAAAATTGTCACTTTGCGAACATGCCGATAATCATAGAACATCTGAAAACCCCGTTCCATATCAGCCAAAGCTGATGACAAGATTTTCCAATCCAGACGTTCAATTTCACTATCAGCTAGACGCAAAATCGTTGATAGTGCCTGCTGAATAAATCGCCGATTTTTTAACGTTGGTAAACGCTCAATTAATTCAGCAATATCTGTTTGTAGAGACTCTGATATGTCAAACGACGCAGATGAGGTCATGAGAACTGATGCCAAAAGGCTTTGATACTTTTTCTAAATTCTGATGTAGATTTTATAATCCGCAAGCGAATTATCAATAGTCTTCAGTTTTACCATACGGTTAGCACCACGCGCTACAGGCACTACGGTATTAGAAGCAGCAATCAAACAATATGTAACAAGTAAAAGTCAAAAATAAAAAACGCCTCTAATTATAAAACTAAAGGCGCAATACTTAGTTATTTGATGAGCTAGGTACAAGGTCGTTCTCATAAAGAACGCAAAACACTACCATGCCCGTAACTGCTAAATGCAATCTTAAAAAGGCAACAAGGATTGCCAGGGCAAACGTTTACAAATATTTATCTCTAGCAAGCGTCGATCGACTGTTTAATTTTCAATTAATTTAAAAATTAATTTCAAAAAATCACAGCGCGATCGCAGTTCGCGTGCAACACCGCGTTTGAGAAAGCAGCATCGCGCAAAGAACACTTGTTTAAAGATATTTTTCGAGAGTATTAGCTAATGTAGTTTTCGGAACGGCACCGACAACCATATCAACTTTTTGCCCACCCTTAAAAATCATCAAAGTGGGAATACTGCGAATACCATATTGACTAGCAACGTTTGGATTCTCATCAGTGTTAACTTTTACTACCTTTAACTGCCCTTCATACTGAGCAGAAATTTCATCTACAACGGGTGCTACCATGCGGCAGGGACCGCACCAAGGTGCCCAAAAGTCAACGAGAACAGGTACTTGACTATCAAGTACTTCCTGCTTAAAGGTGGAGTCCGTAACTTGTGCGGCTGCTGACATGCCTTAAAACCTTTGCCTATGTTGTTTTTGATTTTTGTGAAAATTCTACCACAGTCAAAAGCCCTGCTTCCGAGTCGTGCATATACATTTACATAGGGAGAAGGAAAGAAGGGGAGAAGGGGAGAAGGAAAGAAGGGGAAATTATTAACTCTAAACTCCTAACTCTTAACTCTAAACTTCCTCAAAATAAGGAACCGCCCGAACAATAGTCCGGGCGGAGTGTGGTGTGAGGAGTGAACGGAAACATGCGTCTCCGCTTTTTCTATTGTAGGCGAGATATGTGATTTTTCCAGTGGTTGTTTAAGAGTCTGGAAAAATTTCTTTAAGAATTTGATCGAGAGTCAGGAGTCAGGAGTCAGGAGTCAAGAGTTAGGAGTTAGGAGTCAGGAGTCAAAAGTTAGGAGTTAGGAGTCAGGAGTCAGAAGTTAGGAGTTGGGAGTTAGGAGTTAGGAATAAATAATTATTTTCCCACACTCCCCCCACTTCTCCCACTCTTCACCCTACTCCCTACTCCCTACTCCCTACTCCCTATTTCCCCATACCCAATTGTTGAGCCTTTTGGTAAACCTTTCCTTCTGTTAGCAACGAAGGTGCAATTATGACTTCGACTTGTTGCATTTCTTTCAGGTTTTTGGCTCCTAAAGTGCCCATACTTGTCTTTAATGCTCCCAATAGGTTGTGCGTTCCGTCGTCGAGTCCGGCAGGTCCTCTGAGAATTTGCTCTAAACTACCTGTAGTACCAACACGAATGCGGGTTCCGCGAGGCAATACAGGACTCGGTGTTGCCATACCCCAGTGAAAACCGCGTCCGGGTGCTTCGGCAGCGCGGGCAAAAGGCGAACCAATCATCACACCATCAGCCCCACAAGCAATACATTTACAAATGTCCCCACCTGTGATTAAACCGCCATCGGCAATAACTGGCACGTATTTGCCAGTTTCCAAGAAGAAATCATCGCGGGCAGCTGCACAATCTGCTACAGCAGTTGCTTGAGGTACACCCACACCCAATACACCCCGCGAAGTACAAGCCGCACCCGGACCGATTCCGACTAATACTCCGGCAGCACCAGCTTTCATTAAATTCAACGTGACTTCATAGGTCACGCAATTACCTAACAATACGGGCATTGGCATATCCTGACAAAAACTTGCCAAGTCCAAAGGCATCACCGAGTCAGGAGATAAATGTGCTGTTGAAACTACCGTTGCTTGGACAAATAATAAATCCGCACCCGACGAAGCTACCACAGAGGCAAATTTGCTAGCCCCGATTGGGGTCGTACTAACGGCAGCAATACCACCTTGCTGTTTGATTTCTTGAATTCTTTGTGTAATTAATTCAGCTTTAATTGGTTCGGCATATAGTTCCTGCATCAAACCGACAAATTCATCTTTGCCAACGGTAGCTATACGGTCTAAAATTGGCTCTGGATTGGCATAACGAGTTTGGACTCCTTCGAGGTTCAGCACGCCTAATGCACCCAACTTCGACAAACCTACCGCCATGCGGACATCAACTACGCCATCCATTGCACTGGCAATAATTGGAATTTCCCGTTCAATATTGCCAATGCGCCATTTTGTGTCTGCCAAGCTTGGATCGAGTGTTCGATTTCCGGGGACTAGAGCAATTTCATCAATACCATATGCTCTACGAGCTGTTTTCCCCCGCCCTATTTGAATGTCCACGCTACTAATGTTCCCAAATTTATTTAAGCTAGGTTATAAAATTGTAGGTTACTTAGTGCCATTTTTTTTTAACGCTGCATCGAAGTAGAAATTGGGGAGTCTCTAATTCGATCTGACAAAGTTAGGATTAAAATTCGGGTTTCGTAGAAGTTACTCAGATTTTAGTTAGCCATCAAAATTAATCGTACCAGCATCGATTGCGACAACGAATTATTAATTATATTTATGTATTTTTTTTCATCTGTCAAAGGTTAGAAATGTTTAACTTAAGCTTAAAAACAATCGAACTCCTTATCGGTAAGCAGTAAAAACGTTAATATTGTTAACATAACTTCAGATTTCCCCCTACATTCCACAACGCCACAACGCCATGTGGAATGTATTCCACATGACTCTCCCACACCCTACTTTCTTTGACTCCCTTGATCCAATCTGAAACCCTCGAACTACTCGAATGGTCGCGCCTGTGTCAGCATTTGTCCACCTTTGCGGCGACAAAACTCGGCGCGATCGCAGCACGCAATTTACAGATACCAACATCGCAAGCCGCAAGTGAGTATTTACTAGCACAAACGAAAGAAGTTTACAACCTCGAAAGTCGCCTTACTTCCGGATTATCGTTTGAGGGCGTTCAAGATATTGGAGATTCTCTGGAACGAGCGGAGTTACAGGGGATTTTAGCAGGAGACGAACTGCTGGCGATCGCCACTACTTTATCTGGGGCGCGAAATATCCGGCGTGTAATCGATAACTACACCGATTTGCCAATTTTATTGGAGTTAGTTAGCGAGTTGCGGACATATCCCGAAATTGAGCAAGAAATCCACCGCTGCATCGACGAACGCGGACAAGTCAGCGATCGCGCTAGCCAAAAATTGGGTGAAATTCGTACCGAATTACGGAAAGTACGCAGCCAAATCACCCAAAAGCTGCAAAATATCATGCAGGTGAAATCGAATGCCGTTCAGGAGCAACTTATTACTCAGCGCGGCGACCGATTTGTAATTCCTGTCAAAGCCTCGCATAAAGACGTGATTCCTGGTATCGTTCACGACTCATCCACCAGCGGTGTTACTTTGTATGTCGAACCTAATTCTGTTGTGCCAATGGGCAATCAACTGCGACAACTCGCACGCCGCGAAGAAGTTGAAGAAGAAGCAATTCGCCGTATCCTAACCGAACAAGTTGGTGAAGTCAAACCCGACTTAGAGCGATTGTTAGCCATTGTTACAACTTTAGATTTAGCAACTGCAAAATCGCGCTATAGTTTTTGGCTCAAAGCCAATCCGCCTCGCTTTATCAACCGCGAGAAAAATGAATATATCACTCTGCGGCAATTGCGGCATCCATTATTAGAATGGCAACACCGACACGAACAAGGACACGCAGTTATTCCCGTAGATATGCTGGTACAACCAGAAATTAGGGTAGTGACAATAACGGGACCAAATACGGGTGGAAAAACAGTTACGTTAAAAACCCTTGCAATAGCTGCACTAATGGCAAAGGTTGGCTTATTTGTGCCTGCCCGCGAACCAGTCGAGTTACCCTGGTTTGACTTGATATTAGCCGACATTGGCGACGAGCAGTCACTTCAACAAAGCTTATCGACTTTTTCCGGACATATCCGCCGTATTAGTCGGATTTTGTCAGCTCTAGGGAATGAGGGAGTAGGGAATAGGGAGTTGGCAGTAGGGGGGGAAGTAGAGGAAGTAGAGGAAGTAGAGGAAATAGAGGAAGTAGAGGAAGTAAATAATATTTCTCCCTCCACTCCCCACGAACTACTCCCTACTCCCCACTCTCTCATCCTCCTCGACGAAGTAGGTGCGGGAACTGACCCGGCGGAAGGTAGTGCAATAGCTATCGCTTTGCTGCGCTATCTTGCTGATACGGCCATGCTAACTATGGCGAGTACGCACTTTGGAGAACTCAAAGCACTGAAGTACCAAGATGAACGGTTTGAAAATGCTTCGGTGGAATTTGATGAGGCTACTTTGTCGCCGACCTATCGCTTGCTGTGGGGAATTCCCGGACGTTCTAATGCTTTGGCGATTGCGCGTCGTTTGGGCTTGAAAGCTGAAGTCGTGGAAGCCGCAAAGCAGGAAATGGGCGGCGCAAATGATGAGGTCAACGAAGTTATTGCTGGGTTGGAAGCGCAACGCCGTCGGCAAGAAACCAAAGCTGCGGAAGCTCAGAATTTGTTGCAGCAAGCAGAGCGTTTATACAAAGAGGTATCCGTAAAAGCCACGAATTTAGAGGAGCGCGAACAGGCGTTAAAAGCTTCGCAAGAGGTGGCAGTGCAACAGGCGATCGCGCAAGCTAAAGGTGAAATTGCTGGGGTTATTCGCCGCTTGCAGAAAGGTACGCCAACTGGACAAGATGCCCAACAGGCAACGAATGCTCTCAATCAAATCTCGGAAAAATTTATCCAGCAGGTAGCACCTAAAGCCAAAGTCGGGTTTATGCCCAAAGTCGGCGATCGCATTCGCATCTCTAAACTGGGGCAAACCGCCGAAGTTATTACCGCACCCGATGCAGACGGCGAATTGAACGTCCGCTTTGGAATTATGAAAATGACAGTAAAACTCGAAGATATCGAGTCGCTGGATGGGAAAAAACCCGAACCAACTGCGAAAGAGCAAAAAAAAGCCGAGGAACAAAGAAGCCGTAACGAATCAAAAGTTGCACCTGCCCCACCTGCTCCGGCGATTCGCACTTCTAAAAATACCTTTGATTTGCGTGGAAAGCGGGTATCGGATGCCGAAATTATTTTAGATAAAGCAATTTCCGAAGCTAACGGTCCGATTTGGATTATCCACGGACATGGGACGGGTAAATTGCGCGAAGGGGTTCATGCGTTTTTAGAGCAACACCCTAGAGTCACTAGCCGCGAACCAGCGGCGCAAGCCGACGGCGGCAGTGGTGTTACGATTGCTTACATTTCTTAAAATTGGTTGAGCAAAAAATATCACTGGTAGGGGTTGCTAAAAGTGGCATTATTTGCATACAAATTGTTAACTATAAACAGTCAAAAGTATTTCACTGTTTGTAGTTAACAGTTGCTTTCTTTAACCTTGACATTGTTAACAATAAGTGTACTAAATTGTGTTTGCTGAGAATTTACTTAGATTTTTAGCTGTATTGAGTGGAATAAACAGGGGATAATTATTTGTACCCGTACTTTCTTTGAACGTGGGTTTAGTCTTAGAGTAAGACTTATCACCTAACTGTTCGCTGTTGACCTTTGGAACATCCTTAACGCCCTTGCACTTAAGCTGCTGGCTTATTAAACAGTGCAAGTGCTTTAGGGGAAACCAATCTTAATTGTTAAGAGTCTGGTTTCAAAATGGGTAACAGCAACAGCCACTACCAGCCAGATCACCTATGCTAAAAGTTATGCAGCCTGCCGCCAATTCACCCAATCCAACGTCACAGTGGGAGGACTTAACCCAAATAGGTGCCCCAAACTCGATAGAGTGGGACAACATCAAAGCGCAGTTGGATTTAGTGTTGTTGGCGCTAGAAACTCTGACTAAGATTGGCTCGGAAGCGATGCTTTCGGCAGCGATTGATTTAGGTTTAGAGTCGAAAGTTCCAGACCGCGTGGCATTGTGGCGACTGCGGCAGTCGAATCCGATGCGTAAAGGTCAAGGAGGGCGAAAGAAGCTCGATGTGGAAGAAGCGCGATCGCTTGTTCTGATTATTTGCCACCTCGCCAAACAGCACCAAGAATTGATTCGTCGTGCTGTTAGCTTGCTCGAACAAATGGCGGAAACTGACCGCGAACCCCACCAAGCTGCAATACTCGGAGACTATATTGATGCTTTCTGCAACACCTATGAAGAAAGGATGGAGGAAGATGAGAATGTCTCCACAGATTTACTTACCCGCTTGGCGCTAAAATTACTAGTCGATTTATTATTTTACAGTAGTCCTGGTGGGCATCGTCGTCTCTGGCTGGCGCTCATCGATCGCTCGACCAAATTTTAGATTTGTCAGCGGTCAGTTGTCATCGGTCAGTAGTCAGTGTCAGTGGTTAGTGGTCAGTAATCATTGGTTGTTAGCAAGCGACAACTAACAAATGACAACCAAACAAATGACAACCAACAAATGACTATGACAAAATCCAAAATTTTTAATTGTCCCCAATGCACTTTTTGCTATGCCTCTATCAAATTCTGTCATCCGTCGCTACACACCACCCACTTGCACCCTCGAAGTTTTAGCCCAAAGTTCACCACTATCAAAGTGGATGAACAAATCAGTCCTGAAGCAGCTTCGCTTCGAGCTTCGCTTTGACGACCCGCGACTGCCAGAAGAACAGAGAATCGCAATTCGAGGCGATCGGGATCAACTCGAAGCCTTGTGTGCAGCAGTGACAACCTATATCCAGCAATTCCTGCAAAAATCCCCTGACCAATTTTGGGAAAGCTACTCGACACCAAACACGGATAAAGCATTAGATAACGTCGAAATTCAAGACGATCGTAATTCTCGCATCAGCACTTTGGGAAAACCCTTTAATACCCAAATCCCAAGAGCCGATATTTATATAGAACCCGACAGCCATTTATGGCATAATCTGTATCTGGGAATGCTTGCTTCTCCAACATCTGATACGGTAGTAAAACTTAGCCTCTTACAATTATTTGATTTAGCATCTGCCCTCGATGAATACTCGGCAGATGTAATGGCACTACCTAACCTCACCGCCCCGCGCAGAACTACTACACGTATTCCAGCTTGGGCACCTGTTGCCGCAGTTATTGCTATCGGTGTTGGTCTAGCACCTATTACCTTACAGTACGCAAACCGCACTCGCCAGCAAACAGCCCAAAAATCTACTAGGCAGGAAACGATTGCACTACAAACCCCTTCTTTGGCAGACCTGACAACACCGTTACCCGTGCTGTCACCCCAGGATGCATTACCACCATTAGCAGGATTGCCACCAACGCCTCCAACGGGTTCTACTAACCTACAACAAATACCTACCTCCCAAACATTACCGACTTTACAAGCAACGTCAAATCCGAGTGCGCTGCAAAGCAGCCAATTGCCCAATTCACCAGTTGCTTCTACAGGTCAAGTACCTCCAAATTTAGGCAATCCGCCAACACAAGGAGCTTCTAACTTTAGTTTCCCCACAACATCCTTACCGCAGTCGGGAAGCGCTTTCACTATACCGGGAACCGCAACCCAAAAATTACCTTCAACGGCTGTCAAAAAGCCTACAACATTACAAAATCCGGATTCGATTGCATTTCAACCTAACCTGGGTCAAAGCCGCACGGCGACCCTTCCTAAGTCAGCAACAAGCACTACAACAAGTGGAAATTATTCATCAAGTAATTTTCCTCCACTGGTAAATCCAACTAATTTACCTCCAATTTCGGCGCTGCCACCGATTAGCGAAGCACCAAAAACTACCCGTAGCGGTAACAATGCTCGCAGTAATAGTCCTGCCCCCCAAGCTCCAATCCCCGCAATTCCCGATAACCCTTCTCCATTGATTGACCGTCTGCGCGAAGCTCGTAATCCGAATCAAATCGCAAACGCTAGTAATACCAGCACTGCAAGCGGTACTATCTTCGATACTCCCCAAGTTGCAGAAGCCAGAGATGCATTGCGATCGCGCTGGCAACCACCTTCGGCATTAAAGCAAACCCTTGAATATAGTTTGATGGTCGGTGTCGATGGCACAATCGAGCGGATTATGCCTCTAAACCGGGCTGCACGCACTTATATTGATAGTACGGGAATGCCTTTAATTGGCGAACGGTTTGTATCTCCAAATCGCAACGGGCAGTCAGTTCGCATCCGCGCTGTTTTTAGTCCTGATGGTAAGGTTCAGACGTTTCCTGAGAATGAATAAGCTGTTCGCCGTTTTCAACAGTCTAACTGAGATGTAGAGACGCGATACCCAAGCGTCTTTTTATTTTATCCTCGCCAGGGGTTGATACCCGACCTAATACAAGGTTGCCCGTGCGCGAGAAGCGGGTTTGAATCGTTTGAATCCCTATGTATAAACTTGCTTCTTCCTTCTATCCTTCTTACTTCTATCCTTCTATCCTTCTATCCTTCTATCCTTCATTCAAGGTAATTTAGACATCAAAAATTTCAGTAAAAATTAGAAATATAGTATAAAAAATATCTAAATTTTCATGCCAATCTCAGTAATAACAAATACAATTTAATTTAAGTAATGAATTTAACAATGACGAATATGCAACAACATAATTCCCAAAAAGAAAGTTCTGCTTGGGTTATTCAAACTTGGGCTGCGTTTGCGCTTTCAATTTCCATGACTACTGTCGGTATCGTCAACTTACCTGTAAATAGTTGGGTTAAAGGTTTTATGGGTATGGGTTTAGCATTTTCGATTGGTTCGAGTTTTACACTCTCAAAAACAATACGCGACGTGCATGAAATGAATAAATTAACTGCTCGAATCGATGAAGCGAAAGTCGAGCGCTTACTTTCCCAACATGATACGTTCAAATAAATAGTTTTAATATAATCTCACAAAACTTAAAAAAAGGGCTGTTTTAAACAGCCCTGAGCATACACTGATTTAAATTTCCATTTAATAGCGCGATTTTCTACTCTTCAACTTCCGCTTTTTACGTCTTCGTTCCGAAGCTGCAACTGCCATTTCCACTGGATATCCAATTAAAGGAATTACCTGATATTTACGTTCGTCTTCAAGTTTTTTGAGTTCGTTATAATCAACCCAATGAATGCAGTCAACCGGACAAGTTTCTATCGCTTCTTGAATCAATTCATCCGAGTCCCCGTCTTGACGAATAACACGCGATCGCCCGTAATCGGGTTCAATATAAAAAGTATTACGAGCAACATGGGCGCAGTGCAAGCAACCAATACAGGTAATTTCATCAACATAAACACCCTTTTGACGCACCATTCCCCCTAATTCTGGTTCCAAACCAGACCGTTCGGGATTATCGCGCAAAAAACCCCCCAATTCGGGTTCAAACCCAGAGCGTTCGTCGTCGTTACCTTCATCAGAAGGCAAAAAATCAGCCATTACGCACTCCAGCGTTGTACAACTAAGCGAATCGAACCATCGGCATTTTTTTGTTGTTCGGCAACTTGAAATCCAACACGAGTTGTTTCTTTAACAACTGTATTAAATGCATAACGCTGAGTCACTTGGCGCAAAAATCCTTCTACCGATAGATTTTGCTGCCAATATTGCAAGTCAGCGACCAATTCGTATTCCTTACCGTTCCATTTAAAGCCGATGTCGTAACCGTTGTCCTGCTCGATTGTAATTTCGGCTTCGTGAGTTTGACCACGATAACCACGTACTGGACGCAGACCTCGTTTCCAATCAATACCTAAGTCTGTAAGTGCGTCCTCTAATGATTCGAGGTTACGGATTTGGGTTTTAATTTGGCTAAAGTGTGACATGGTGTTTGTGAGTTGATAAAAATAAATGGATTTGAAACTTTACCAATCGCTGAAACTGCTTTGCGCGTTCGCTACACTGGATTCTATTACTTGCTTTTGGGCAAAAAACTCTGAGGTTGGCTCGTGATTTAGTACCAGTCCTAGCTGTGCTTCGATTGCCGCAGTGACTTCGGCGCAGGAAGCACCAACAATACCAGTAACTTTTTCTTGTACCCGACCATCTGGATAGATGATGAACTCTAATGTTTCCATGTTTCCCCAACCACAATAAGTCGGATGGTTAAATGTACTTTTCGTCCTCAAAGGCTATATATATAGCCTTTGAAACATTTGCCTTACTTAACAAATTTGTCAGTTGTTAACAAATGTTCCATCTTTCAAAATATATATCTCAGAAACTTTACAAAACTTATTGATTTTATAAGCTAACACATTCATTATATGTAAGTTTCCCTTAACCTGATGGATAAGTCAAGCTCCAAATGTAACTTGCAACATAAATTCTAAAAGCTTGAAACCACTATTATATAATCATTAGAGCTATTTCTTTAGGTATAACAATAATAAATTTTATTGAAAATATTTATCATTATCAAATAATTGATTGGGTTTGATAACACTTGCTCAACTTTAAAAACTCGATTAAAAATGAGCGCGAGACGTATAAAAGCTACTTAGCTCTAAGATAGGGGATGATATCCGAAACCAACATTATCCTTAGTGCTTTTAGATTAAATCCGCCATTCGTGAGAAGAAAACGAACCATCAACTTTCTAGGATGACTACGTGGTATCACGAGTAGAAAATTGAAAAAGTTCAATAACAACATATTTTTGGGCTTATTAATTACCTGTTTTGCAGTATTAGCCTTTTACACACCTTCGTTTGCAGCAAAAAGTAGCGAGAATTTGCCGCAATCGAAGAATATTGGCACTGTTGAGCAAGTCACTGCCTTTAGAGGACCAATGCTCACAGGAGTAACCGTATCCCAAAGCGGTCGTATCTTTGTGAACTTCCCCCGCTGGGGCGATCGAGTTGATTTTACAGTTGCAGAGGTTAAGAATGGTCGTGCTGTCTATTTCGGACTCGAATTAATGCTCAACCAGTTTCTTTAATTGTAAAAAGCAATTATTAATCGAGATAAAAATAAATAGCACTTTACCCACCAGGTGAGGTAAGCTTTTTAATTAATTAAAAAACTATTTTGAGCATGACTGTACAAGCGATGCGTGTAGGAGTATTGGGCTTTGGTGGATTAGGGCAAGCAGCAGCCAAAGTCCTCGCTCCCAAACAGGAAATGTTATTAGTAGCAGCAGCAGACAAACATGGTTATGCATATGCTGCCGAAGGTTTAAACGCCCTTCAGAGCATTGCGGCTTACCAGTCGCAAGGTTCGTTAGGTTATCTAGAGCCATTTGGAACATTAACAAACCTAAGTATCGAGGATTTAATTGCTAGCGGTAATCCAGTCGATGGTTATTTTTTGGCTTTACCAAATCTACCTAATGATTTTATCCCTTCGGTTACTAAACAATTTATTACATCGGGTTGGCGCGGCGTATTAGTTGATGCAATTAAACGTACAAGTGCGGTAGAGCAGCTTTTGGCAATGAAAGAAGAATTGCAAGCAGCGGGAATTACTTACCTGACCGGGTGCGGTGCAACACCAGGCTTATTGACAGCTGCCGCCGCATTAGCAGCACAAAGCTATGCCGAAATTCACAAAGTTGAGATTACCTTTGGTGTGGGTATTGCCAACTGGGAAGCATATCGGGCCACAATTCGAGAAGATATTGCTCATATGCCAGGTTATAGTGTTGAAGTTGCTAGGGCGATGAGCGATGCTGAAGTCGAAGCGTTGTTAGATAAGACCAATGGTATTCTCACATTGGAGAATATGGAACATGCTGACGATGTAATGCTAGAAATAGCTGGAATTTGTTCGCGCGATCGCGTTACAGTCGGTGGTATTGTTGATACCCGCAATCCCAAAAAGCCCCTCAGCACCAACGTCAAAATCACCGGACGTACTTTTGAAGGGAAAATCTCGACCCATACTTTTACTTTGGGTGATGAAACCAGTATGGCAGCTAACGTTTGCGGCCCTGCATTTGGCTACCTCAAAGCTGGGATGCAGTTACATAAACGTGGTATTCATGGAATTTTTACAGCCGCAGAAATTATGCCACAGTTTGTAAAATAAGACAGGATGCTATAGCATTTCTCCAAAAGCAAAAATCCGGTCAGCGCTTAAATTTAATTCTGGAAACGTTGGAGAATAAATATTACTTCCATGCGTAAACTGAGTGATTTGATATTCTCCATTTTGGAAGTAACAAACTGAGATAGTTGGTTGCTTGGGGTTGCCAATAAACTTGCGACCACCTAACCCTAAGTAATCAGCAATCCAGTATTCTTGGATACCTAACAGTTCATAATCATCAAACTTAAGAGCGTAATCGTCTTGCCAGTTCGTTGATACTACCTCTACAACCAAACGAACCGAGTCACCTTGCGAGATTATAGACTCCTTCTTCCAACGAGATTCGTTGTTGGTAACATTTAATCTGTCCAAAATAATCACATCTGGTTCGTAACCGGACTCAGTCGCAGGTTTAATAACGCACTCTTTGGGAATAAAGTAAGGCAGTTGCAAGCGTTCAATTTCTGTAAATAACTTGCCTGATATAAATCCTGCTACTTCTGAATGCGTCCCTGTTGGTTTTGGCATCTCAACAATTACCCCCTGGTGCAGTTCGTAATAGTTTCTTGTATTTTCTGGATACCATGCTATAAATTCATCAAAAGTTAATAATCTTGGTATTGCTTGGGTCATTTCTACCTCCAACAACTAGCAACCGGGACAGCGCTTACGCAGGCGTGAAACATTCAAATTCTTCAAGATTTAACAACAATATAATTATATGCTTCGTCTAAGTCCGACAGCGCAAGCTTAGTCCAACTAATCTTTATTTGCGCCATCTTGCTCCCGTGACGACTTCTTCTTTTGTTGCGAACTCTCCACTCGAAGCCTGACGCAATCCTTACTTTAATTTGTTCTACTTCGCAGGAATAGACTTCCAGATAACTTTATATATCCTTCAGAAAGCCTTGGGCCAGCGTCTAGCAGCATGAACTACAGCTAAAATCTCAATCTGGTTGCCTTGGATACGGTATGGCAATATAAAAGGTGTGCGGGTAATAATTAACTCTCTAGTTCCAACAACACGCCCAATTCTACCCATATCTGGGTACAAAACAAGAGCATCTAAAGCTTTTTCAATGCGTTCAATAGTTTGATTTGCTATGTCTGGGTTGTTAACAACAATGTAATTATAAGCTTCGTCCAAGTCCGACAGCGCAAGCTTAGTCCAACTAATGTTCATTTGCGCCATTTTGCGAAAGCAGTGGCGACTTCTTCTTTTGTTGCAAACTCTCCACTCGAAGCCTGACGCAATCCTTCTTGAATGTGTTCGACTTGCCAGGAATAGACTTCTAGATAACTTTCTATTGCTTCATTAAGAATGTAAGAACGGTCACGGTCTAAAAGAGAGGCTATTTCGTCAAGCGCCTTTCGCTTAGACGAGTCTAGGCGAAAGGTAATAGTTTCTTTGCTCATGGTTAATGCGTCAAATAGTATTTTTCATAATATACTATCTTACAAGGTATTACGTCGTAATATCAATTAAAAGTTTGCACTGTCCGAAAAAAACGTATTAATTCTTCAATTTTGCAGTTAATCCCTAATTTCTAACTCCTCTTCTTCCTTAAGTGCTTCATCAAATAATGATGGGATTTGAATTGCAAACGGAAGTTCAGCACCAACTAAACCGCGTTTAATCCGTTCAGAAGTTTCTGAAAACACAACAAACAAAGGATATTTAGTATTAGTTCCTTCACTCAAAATATGACTGTGACGTGGAGGCATTAACCATTCATAATCTTTGTCCAACCATACCTGGGTTTGTCGCCACCGTCCCAACAAATCCGAAAAATCTTCGTGGGGACGATGAATAAAGATGAAAATTTCGGCTCCCGTTTTGATTTTCCACTCTGGGTCACACATTAAAATTGCAACATCGCAAGGTAAAGATACAGTTTCAGATGGTTTTGTCGCAGTTCCGCGAAAACGAACAATCGGTAACGGGATTGTAATGATACTTTCATCAGGACGGCGCAGACTGGGAATCATTTCCAAATAGGGACGGTGCAGCTTGAGGAGTGCGATCGCATCAGTATGATGGCTATAACTCGCCAAACATGTTTCATAATCAGATTTTTGTACGCGCATAGTTTTAAGTTAAGAGTTAGGAGTTAGGAGATGTAGAGACGCGTTCGCCCTTGGCGTTCCCGCAGGGTAATTTCGCGTCTCTACAGGAGTTAGGAGTTAGGAGTTAGGAGTTAGGAGTTAGGAGTTAGGAGTTAGGAGTCAAAAATTATAAATTAGGAATAAAAGGTTTAGGAATTAGAATTTTTAAACTATAAACTATAATTTTTAAAGTTGGAATTTTAGATTTACTACTCCTAACTACTAATTCCTGTAGGGGCGCAAGGCCTTGCGCCCCTACGCGCCTCCTAACACAAGAACTTTTAACTCCTAACACAAGAACTTTTAATTCCTAACTCTCTTAATTATCCCAACTTTTCAAATACGGCAAACATTGGTAAATACATTGATAGCAAAATCGTACCAACCATTCCCCCAAGAACCACAATCATAATTGGTTCCATAACACTCGTTAAAGCCTTAACAGCCTGTTCAACTTCATCTTCATAAAAATCAGCAACTTTCATTAACATACTATCAACTTCTCCAGTTTCCTCACCAATACTAATCATTTGAATTGCCATCGGTGGAAAAACTTGATATTTTTGTAGTGCTACGCTAATCATTCCACCCTGCTGGACTTCAAATTTTGCAGCATCGATAGCATTAGCAATAACCTGATTTCCTGAAGTATCGCGGACAATTTCTAACGAAGTCAAAATTGGTACTCCCGAACGAGTTAAAGAACCAAAAGTACGGCTAAACTTGGCGACCGCTGATTTTTGAATTAAGTCACCAAATAAAGGCATCTTTAATGAGAGACGGTCGATAGTTTGTCTACCAACAGCAGTTTTATAATATTGTTTGTAAGCAATTGCAATTCCAATTACGGCAGCGATAACAACTAAAAGTTTCCAACTTCTTAAAATTTCACTCACATCCAACATGAATTGCGTTAAAGGCGGTAATGTAGTACCCAAATCTTTAAAAATATTTGCAAAAATGGGGATTAAAAAAATTGTCATTGCTAAAAAGATGATGACAGCCAAACAACCAACTACCACTGGATACGAAAGTGCGGCTTTAATTTGGTTTTGCAAACGGGCAACATCTTCTAATAATTTAGCTAATCGATTTAAAACTTCGTCTAAAACACCTCCAACCTCACCAGCTTGAACCATACTCACGTACAAACCATCAAAACATTGAGGATGTTTACGCATTGCATCGGAAAGGTTAGTTCCGTTTTGAACATCGGAACTAATATCCATTAGAGCTTTTTTGAGTTTAGGATTACTACATTGTTCTGACAATACACCCAAACTTCTGACCATTGCCACTCCCGCATTTACCAAAGCTGCAAATTGACGAGAAAAAACGGCTTTATCTTTAACAGTAACTGAGGCAAACTTTGTATTAAAATCGAGTGCTGATTTAAGGTCAAATCCTTGCGTTTGCTTAAGGTCTTGAACTACGAAACCCTGCTGTCTCAAACTTGTACGAGCTTTTACAAGAGATTCTGCAACAACTGTTTCAGTTCTAGATTTTCCTTGCGAGTCCCGAACACGAGCAACAAAACTTGGCATAAATTCTACTGATTGGAAAAAAATTAGGAGTTAGAAGATGTAGAGACGCGAAATTTCGCGTCTCTTATTGAGTTAGGAGTTTACAATTAGAAGTTCAAAGCTAGAAATTATAATTTGAAATTTATTACTAAGTATTCATTACAAATGATTTCTTATTTATAACTTCTAATCCCTGTAAAGACGCGAAATTTCGCGTCTCTACATCTCCTCACTCCTTAATGCGCTTTCATACCTGCTTTTGCGGCAGATTGTGAGGGAACACCACCAATTAAGCGTTGAACTTCATCGGGTTTAGATGTCTTAGACATTGCCGCTTCAAAAGAAATAGTCCCTTCCTTACATAACCGGGCTAAAACTGTTTCTAAAGTTTGCATTCCCAACTTACCCCCAGTTTGAATAGCCGAATAAATTTGCGAAGTTTTACCTTCACGAATCAAGTTAGAAATAGCTGGAGTAATAACCATAATTTCTTGTGCCATGATTCGACCAAATTCACCTGGTTTGGGATTTTTCTTCGATACCAAAGTTTGGCTAAATACAGCTACAAGCGAGTTGGATAATTGTACCCGTACTTGAGTTTGTCTTTCATGTGGAAACACATCGATAATCCGGTCAACTGTTTGAGCGGCTGAACTTGTATGTAATGTTCCAAATACTAAGTGACCTGTTTCAGCCGCTGAAATTGCCAGCGAAATTGTTTCTAAATCTCGCATTTCTCCAACTAAAATGATGTCGGGGTCTTCGCGCAATGCGGCTTTAAGTGCATTTGCAAAGCTCTTGGTATCTTCATTTAATTGACGTTGGTGAACTAAACTTTTAATTGGTTCGTAAACAAACTCAATCGGGTCTTCGACAGTCAAAATATGTTCGGCACGAGTACGATTAATCAGGTCAATCATTGCCGCAAGAGTCGTAGTTTTACCCGAACCTGTTGGTCCTGTAACGAGAATTAATCCTCTTGGCTTATCGCACATTTCTTTGACAATATCGGGCAAACCTAATTTATCAAAGTTAGGAATTTTAGAACTCAATGCCCGCAAACAAGCAGCATAAGTTCCACGTTCTTTGTATACGTTGACGCGGAAACGAGCTAATCCTTTCACACCATAAGAACAGTCCAACTCCCAAGTTTGCTCTAGGGTTTTGCGTTGAGTATTGTTGAGCATACTAAAGATTAAGCGCTGGCATTGGTCTGCGGTTAAAATCTCTTCACCGATAGGAGTAAGTTTGCCGCTAACGCGAAAATATGGAGGCAAACCTGCGGATAAATGCATATCCGAACCACCCATCTCAATCATTTGCTCCATCAAGTCTTCAATCATCATTTCCATAGTTTTGTTCCTTTGTTTAATTTGTTATTTGTTATTTGTCATTTGTCATTGGTTATTTGTTATTACTACTGACTACTGACTTCTGACAACTAACTACTGACTTCTGACAACTAACTATTAACTAATCTGAAAAACGCGATGTCATGCAGTAGGGACATTCAAGCCATTCGGGTTTGAGTTCGGCAGTGCATGTACGACAAGTTAAACCAGTCTTACGCTTGGCTTTGAGTTCAGCCTCTAAACCTGTATCGGTGAAAGTTACCCGTTCAACCTCTTCGAGGGTGGTGGCACCTTGACGGACTAAATCGAGGCTGTATGAAAGCAGAGTTTTCATCCCTTCATCGATAGCAACTTCCTTGATGCGTTCGGTGGGTGCTTCTTCGTTGATAAGAGTTTGCAGGTTTTCTGTAACTTTCATTACTTCGTAAACACCGCAGCGTCCCTTGTAGCCAACTCCGCTACAAGTGGGGCATAACGAACCATTCGATTTAGCCTGCTGGATTTGGTCGTTGCTGAGTGTATTAGCTTTGTAGAGAGTTAATCCGACATCTTGAGTTGCCGTCATTCCGTAACGACCGAGTTCTGTGCTAGTAGGAGTGTAAGGAATGCGACAGTCAACACAGACACGCCGTACCAAGCGCTGTGCTAAAACACCGAGTAACGAACTCGAAACCATAAACGGTTCGATACCCATTTCCCCCAATCGTGCGATCGCACCTGGTGCATCGTTAGTGTGTAGCGTTGTCAATACTAAGTGTCCGGTTAACGCCGCTTCAATTGCAGTTTTGGCAGTTTCTTTATCCCGCGTCTCACCCACAAGCAATACGTCCGGGTCTTGTCGCAAAAATGCCCGCAGTGCGGTGGCAAAATCTAACCCTTTCTCTCGAATCACCTGAACTTGAGTAATCCCTGGCAAACTGTACTCAATCGGGTCTTCTACAGTACTAATATTTATTCCAGGGTCGTTTTTCTCTGAGAGTGCTGAATATAACGATGTTGTTTTACCCGAACCTGTAGGTCCCGTCACCAAAATCAGACCGAAGGGACGGCTAACCATGTCTTGGACAATATGCAAAGTTTCGGGGTCAGTAATTAATTTATCTAAACCTAACTGAGTCGAAGAGTTATCTAAAATCCGCAATACAACTTTTTCGCCGTAACGACTCGGCAAAGTGTTAACGCGGAAGTCAACCTTACGTCCCTCGAACATGCGACGAATCCGTCCGTCTTGAGGAAGTCGTCGTTCGGCAATATCTAAGTTGGCAATAATTTTAAATCGCGCTGTCACCGCAGGAATAATTTTTTTCGGTAAAGCGTCAAACGCTTCGCGCAATACCCCATCTTTACGAAAGCGAATCCGGAGGTTTTCTTCTTGTGGCTCAACGTGAATATCCGAAACCTTTTCATGCAAAGCTTTTGCAAGAATTCTATTGACAAGACTGATGATTGGTGCGTCTTCCGCACCTTTCATCGCCGACCCTAAATCTGCTTCCATGTCGTCTGGAGCATCTCCAAGGTCGAGGTCGCCAAGATTTTCTAAATCCTGGTTAATATCTGTGAATTTTTCTTGGTCGATGTGCTTTTGTTTAACAGCCATTTCATCCAAATACAGATTGATAAGCTGTTGGTAATCCTCCTGGGTAATGACCATGCGCTGCAATGCCAAGCCCTGCGGACGCAAAATCCGATTTAAGTCATCTGAAGCTTCTAGATTATCTGGAGCGACCATTGCCACCAGTACTGATGGTGGAGTTTGGTCATCGTTTCGTGACAGTGGTACTAAGCGATGGCGACGGCAAATATCAACAGGAATGAGAGTTTCGATCAAGCTACCGACCGTTGAATTAGCTATAGAACTAACTTCCGGATCGAGTGATTCCACCCCGTAAAGTATTTTTAGTTCAAACAGTTGTTGTTTTTTATATAACCGCAGCAATTCTGGCGATAGCTGTCGTCCGGAGATCGATTCTAGTACTTCGGTCAAGGGTCTGCCAGATTTGCGGCTTTCCATTAAAGCTTGCCGCATTTGTTCGTTATCGACAAAGCCCGATTGCACGAGTTTGTTGCCGAAGGGCGAAAATTCCGATCTGGTTGTCAGAGCGGTACTGCGCCTTTGTTGTGACGAGTAAGTCATATATTCAATATTGAGTAGCCGAAACCTCTGGTTTAAGTATTCCCAAACCGCGAGCCATTATTTTCATTTCGGCAAAAAAAGTAGGGAGGGGGGAGTAGGGAGTAGGGAGTAGGGAGTAGGG
>CAXTCQ010000070.1:0-32010 GCA_964242965.1 uncultured Calothrix sp.
CAACTCCCAACTCCTAACTCCCAACTCCCAACTCCTAACTCCTAACTCCTAACTCCTAACTCCTCCCCACACCTATGAGCATCGAAGAATTATCGACTTTAGAAACTAGCTTTAATAAATTAGTTGAAACACTTTTAGCTAAAAAATTAGAAACTGAAGAATTCACTGTTAAATTAAATTGCGAACGCAGTCAATTTACTCGTTTCAATAATGCAAAAGTCCGTCAAACGGGTTGCGTTGCCGATGGTTCATTTAAGCTAACATTGATGGAAAATCAACGTAACTGTTACCAAATATTTCCCTTTACAGGAAATTGGGAAATTGACTGGCAAGCTGCATATGCGGCTTTACAAGAACTGCGCGAAGAATTATCTCTATTACCTGTAGACCCTTATTTAGTATTACCATCAGGAAATAATACTAGCCGCGAAGTCAATTCGGGCAATTTATTAGATGCAGATGCAGTAGTATCCACAATCTTAGCGTCGGTTTCAGAATTAGATTTTACTGGTATATATGCTGGTGGTATTGTTATTAAAGGTTATGCTGATTCTCAGAGTCAAAAGCACTGGTTTGTTACCGATTCTTTTACCTTAGATTACTCAATTTTTACGAAAGAAGGGCGAGCGGTAAAAGGCTTTTTTGCTGGCAGTAAATGGGATAAATTTGCCTATGAGGCGAAAATTAAAGATGCGAAACAGCAGTTGAAATTGTTAGAACGTCCTGTTAAAGAATTGCCAAAAGGCCAATATAAAACATATTTTGCCCCTGCCGCAGTTGCCGATTTATTATATATGCTGTCATGGGGTGGTGTTAGTGAAGCAGATATTCAACAAGGTAATAGTTCATTAACTTCATTGTGGCGCAAAGAAAAGCAACTTTCAAGCTTATTTCATCTTCAGGAAAACTTTGAAAGTGGCTTAGTCCCGCGATTTAATGATTTAGGTGAAATGGCAGCATCTCAATTACCAATAATCGAAAAAGGAATTTTGGTAAATACCCTAGTCAACTCGCGCACCGCTAAAGAATATGGGAAAATAGCCAACAATGCAAATAGTAGCGAGTCTATGCGATCGCCTTACGTTTCTCCTGGGAATTTAGCGCTTGAAGATATTCTCAAACGCTTGGATACTGGGCTTTACGTTTCAAATTTACACTACCTCAATTGGAGCGATTTACCTACAGGTAGAATTACCGGAATGACTCGCTATGCTTGCTTTTGGGTGGAAAATGGCGAAATTGTCGCACCAATTGAAAACTTACGATTTGATGAGACACTTTATCAATTTTGGGGCGAAAAATTGCTCGATTTTACTAATTTTCAAGAGTTTCTTCCTGAAGTTGGTACTTACGATACCCGTCAGTTAGGTGGCTGCATGGTTCCCGGTATGTTGGTGAAAAATTTTACCTACACTTTGTAGTTAAAACGACAAGAACTTAAAACAAAAATCGGCGCTAATAAATTAGGCGAGAATTGGAGTGAAATGGAACCAACAGTGCAGCAGTTACGTAGCTTTTACCGGATGTCGGTGATGGCAAGTAACACCTTAAAACCAATCAATCTTGTACGGTTAGGTCAATAACTCCGCGCTTTTGCGAGACGGAGCTTGTAAGAAACAAATCTTACGTGTTTGACTAGCCCACTGAGATCAATCGCGGTTAAAACTTCCGAATGCTTCTCCAGTTCGGTTTAAATTTAAGACCTTTTGTTGGGTCGTTGGGTAATGCCAAGCCATCTGCGATTAATTGGGCGAGGAGACTAATCACTTTACTCGGAGGTTTATCACCAATGTTACGAGTACCAGTATTAACGCCATCAGGCAAACCATTAATGCCTACAAAAGCAAGTAGGGCGCGTCGTTGGTTAAAAGAAGGAAAAGCACGGGTTGTATACAACGACCTCGGCATCTTTCAAATTCAGTTAGTCCAAAGTCCAAGACATTCCAAAACACAACCTATAGTAGTTGGTATTGACCCAGGCAAGCTATATACAGGTATAGGTGTACAGTCGGCTAAATTTACTCTTTGGTTGGCTCATCTTCAATTGCCTTTCAAAACGGTAACTGAACGGATGGAACAACGTTCCATGATGCGTCGAACTAGAAGAGGTCGCAGAATCAACCGTAAAATTGCGTTCAATAAACGCGCTCATCGCCAAGAACGTTTTGATAATCGCAAGCAGCGTAAAATACCGCCAAGTATTCGAGCTAACCGCGAATTAGAGTTAAGGGTGCTTAACGAATTAATGGATATTTACCCAATTGCTACGGTGGTATACGAAGTAGTTAAAGCACGCCCAGATAAAGGGTTTAGTCCGGTAATGGTCGGTCAACGCTGGCAGTTAGACAATCTCAGAAACTCTTCATACGATGTGCGCGAGGTGTTTGGTTGGGAAACCTCCAATATTCGACAACAACTAGGACTTCAGAAACAGAAACATTCCAAAGGTGACGCAATCCCAGCCACCCATGCAGTAGATGGGGTCGCACTAGCCTGTACTGCTTTTATTAAGTACGGCACGATCAATAACTGCACTATGGGTTGGAAAGGCAGCGTCAAGGTAACACTTGCGCCCTTTACCATAATTCGTCGCTCTCCGGTATCGCGTCGCCAGCTACATCTTATGGCTCCGTCAAAGGGCGGGAAACGTCGCAAGTATGGCGGCACTGTTACCCGTCATGGGTTCAGAAAAGGTGACTACGTTGAAGCAACTCAGGGAGACAAAGTTTATCGTGGCTGGGTTAGTGGCGATACCAAGACTCAGGTATCGGTTAGCGACGCAGACTGGAACCGATTGGGACAGTTCAGCAAGAATAAGGTTCGATTAATCAAACGCTCTACCGGGCTAATAGTCACTGCGACTAAAGTAGCATGAGTCGTTTTTCCTCTTAGCTTTAAAAAGCTGAGTTTCCAAACATTCCAACGAGGTTTTTTATGAGCGAACTAATCGTATTGTAATATTGGTTGCACAGACAATACAAATCGAGATACTTCCAAATGGTGAGGTGTTAATTCAATGAGTCAATCAAATTATCAAGTAATGTCAGATAATGAATTGCGAGAATACGTAATACACCATCCTGACGATAAAGAAGCATTTTATACTTACATCGATAGAGTCCGCGAACAAAATCCAAATGCGGTTCCAGTGCCAGTAGAACAAGCTGAAGTTGAATTGAGAAATCGTATTTTATCCCAAGGATAAGCACTTTTTTAAAATTGTAGAGACATTAGCTAATAGGTTGGGTGTAGCGCTTAACGCTACACCCAACCTACAAACATATTACGGTAAATATTTTTGCACTACATCCCAACCCGTTAGCGAAACCCAAACAAACCCGAAAAACAAAATAATATTAGTACTAACATGTATTGTTCGCATCCCCGGACGATTACTATTAATTTGTGTTGCACTCGCAGCAGAAATTAATACCAGTGCTACCGCTGCTAATCCCGCAAATAAATGCGACGAATGTCCAAGCGTTCCAAAATGACCTAAAGTACCGATAATACCAACAACTAAGAGTAGTAACACTAAAGCAACCAGACATCCACCAATTAAGTAGTGCAATGAACGGATTGATATTTTATCTGCAAATAAGCGGTCGATCCGATTTAGAAGCGGATATTGCTGATTGCGGGTCAAGAACATCCAGATACCCGATGCTGCAAGTAAAAAATAAGCCAATAGCGATAAACCCATTGACCATGCAGCAATTTTCCACAACCACAGAAATGAAGGAAGATTCAAATTGACTAACCTGTATTTAGACGCAATTTAGTATTCCATGTCATTAATTCTAATGGATTGGTTTGGCGTTGAAAACCTTGAAGAGACGCGAAAGAAAGCGTCTCTTCATCTTGCAAAATAAATGACATGGACTACTAGTTTTTACTTTACTCCTCGATTGCAACTTGTGACTCTGACTGTATATATATTTTTTTAATAGCAATAAAATAGGGTTGCTATATTTAGCAACCCCAAATTTGAAAAAATTGTTTTTTAATCAACAGACATTAAACCAGCAACTTGTAAAGGTTTTGTTGTATCTTCGGTTTTTGTATTAACTGCCGAGACAATGTTTTTTTTATTGATGCTGTCACCGACTGGTTCGGATATGGATGTGTTTGCATCCTGATTTTCAGAATCACGAATAGCAAGGCGATCGCACGGAATATTATCCGACAAAATCGCACTTGCCATCATCCCCGTATGAATCTCTAAATGAGCTTCGGGAGAGGTTTCAAAAACTAGTCTTTGTCCGGGAAATACAACCCGTTCAAAGTACCAGTTTGGTATATCGGAGATGCGAGCCACCTGGATTTTACTCGTGGCATTTACGTAGCAGCAGAGAATCTTCGCAGATTGTTCAGCTGGTAGAGGATCTAATATTTGAGCCATAACTGCTGAGGAGCTTTACGCCACAATTTTACACTACATCAGCAAACCTAACACCGCCCGATCCCCACATGCTGTAACCGCTAATACCAACTATCATTTTTTACAAAAAATCTATCTAAAGATTAATGCACTTTTTTGACTGCGTGCCTTCAGATTTTTTGAGTATATGAAATTTTAGTAAAAATATATGCAATTCTGTCAATCATACATTAAGGCATAGGAGTAAGAAATCCGGGGTAAAAGGTTGAAGAAAAAGTAAAATTAGCCGTGTTTCTTTCATATAAATGTTCAAGGGCTAGGTCAAATACCAAAAATCGAGATAGTGGTAGGGGCACGGTACTGCCGTGCCCCTACCAATGCGTCGTATGCAAACGGAAACATCTATATGTAGTAACAACTTTAAGCTTTGATTTTTTAAAGCGAAGGAACGATCGCTTTACAAATCGTTGTGGTGCTATCTTTAACCATATAGGAGCCTTATTATCTATGTACACCATGCATTTATTGTTATAAAGCGTTTTAGCGATTTTTACAGGCAACGAATAAAAAACAATTAATTACCAACAACCACATCGATTGTCAACTAAGATTGAAATAGGCGACATAAATCAAAATAAAACTACACTTTTATATAGATTCTTCTCACATTCACCTTAAGTAACGGCAAGATGGAAGTTAAAGCAGCAAATATGGAAAACCGAATCCTCTACGTTCGCCTTCCTTGTAACCCCATCTTTCCGATTGGGGTCGTCTATCTTAGTGACCACGTTCATAAGCAGTTCCCCGATATTCAGCAGCGAATTTTTGACTTGGGAACCGTACCACCGTTAGATTACACTGCGGCATTAGATAAATGTATTGACGAGTTTAAACCGACATTACTCGTATTTTCGTGGCGCGATATTCAAATTTATGCACCAGTGGGGGGACGCGGTGGAAACCCACTTCAAAACGCCTTTGAATTTTACTACGCAAAAAATCCGTTTGTGAAATTACGCGGTGGCTTCGGTGGTTTGCGGATTTTCATCGCTTACTACGTCGAATTGTGGCGTAACATCGGGCTAATTAAACGCGGCTTAAAACGTGCCCGAAAATATCATACCCAAGCCCATGCGGTTGTTGGTGGTGGTGCAGTCAGCGTATTTTACGAACAGTTGGGTAAAAGCTTGCCCAAGGGAACAATTATTTCGGTTGGTGAAGGTGAAACTCTACTGACGAAATTGCTTAGTGGTAGCAAAATTAGCGATGAGAGATGTTACGTTGTCGGAGAAGATAAACCACGCGATCGCTTAATCCACGAACAGCCAACTCCGCTCGAAAAAACGGCTTGCGATTACGACTATATCGAAACGATTTGGTCTGAGTTTAATTATTATTTGCTCGAAAAAGACTTTTACATCGGTGTCCAAACCAAACGCGGTTGCCCGCACAACTGCTGTTACTGCGTTTACACGGTTGTTGAAGGTAAACAAGTACGCATCAACCCAGCCGATGAAGTTGTAGCCGAAATGCAACAGCTATATAACCGAGGCGTTCGTAACTTTTGGTTTACGGATGCTCAATTTATACCCGCCCGTAAGTTCATAGATGATGCCATCGAACTTTTGCAGAAAATCGTCGATTCGGGTATGACCGATATTCACTGGGCAGCATACATTCGTGCTGATAATTTAACCCCCGAATTATGCGAGTTGATGGCGAAAACCGGGATGAACTACTTTGAAATTGGCATCACCAGCGGTTCGCAAGAACTCGTGAGGAAGATGCGGATGGGTTATAACCTGCGTACTGTCCTGCAAAATTGCCGCGATTTGAAAGCAGCAGGTTTCAACGATTTGGTTTCCGTCAATTACTCCTTCAACGTCATCGACGAACGTCCCGAAACTATCCGTCAAACTATAGCTTATCACCGCGAACTCGAACGGATTTTTGGTGCGGATAAAGTCGAACCGGCTATTTTCTTTATTGGTTTACAACCTCATACCCATTTAGAAGAATATGCTTTTAAAGAAGGTATCCTCAAACCAGGGTACGACCCAATGAGTTTGATGCCTTGGACAGCCAAAAAATTACTTTGGAATCCCGAACCTCTGGGTTCCTTCTTTGGCGAGGTTTGCCTGCAAGCATGGCGACAAAATCCCAACGATTTCGGACGCGAAGTGATGAAAATTTTAGAGTCAAAATTGGGTTGTGCGCCACTTGAAGAGGCATTAACTGCACCAATCGAGGCAAAAGAAAAGCAGTTGGTGGGTGTGAAGTAATTTTTAGAGACGCGATGTCATACCGCGTCTCTAAATAGTTCATGGCACAGTAAGTAACCGTCCCGGGTCTTAAAATTTAACGAGTAATTTATTTTGCGTCGTACTCGAATATTTCAACTTTGTTAGATAACAGTAACCGGGTAGGCGTGAATAACTGTATCTACTGTTGCAATTGTTAGCTCATATTCTAAAGCTTGACAAATGAGCATTCTATCAAATGGATCGCGGTGAATTGGCGGTAATTTAGGCAGTTGAGCCACACTTATTTCATCAATGGCAAGACTAGCAATTTGATGGAAATCGCGCTGTTTTGGTAGGTAAGTTTCAGGTGGTTCTGGTAATGGCAATTTGCCCAACTGATGCTTGATTATCGACTCCCAGACTGAAACAACACTCAAGTAAGCTTCGTTATTTGAGTCGCGGATAGCATCTCTGATATTAATTGGTAACCTCACGTCACCAGTGATAAACCAGAGAAAAATATGCGTATCTAGCAGGATTTTCATTTCCCCTCAAATGCACTAACAATATCTTCTGGGAGAGGTGCATCAAAATCATCAGGAACTGTAAACTCTCCAGCACACAAACCGAATGGTCGTAATTGCTTACTCCTCTCAATCGGTCTAAGTTCCGCAATCGGCTTATCACCTTGGGTAATGACAAAAGTTACACCAGCTTTGACTTGACGTAAATATTTCAATGGGTCGCGCTGGATTTCATCAATTGTCACATGCATAACAGTATCTTAATGTAGACTTGACGGGTAATACTATAAGTTTCTCAATTGTAGAGCTATCAAAACAACTAATTCCCCACACTCTATATATATAACATCTACAAAAATTTACCCAAATAATAATCACCTTTTCCAAGTTTAACTTCCTGACTGCGGAGAATTGCATAGCCTGCCGTGGTTTGGAAAAAGAACTGCGGTAAAACAAAGTTTAGTAGATATTTTTCACCTTTCAACGTCGCTTTACGATCTAAACCAAGAGGAACACCTCAATACCTATGAGATTTCTCACAGCATTCTTAGCATAGTTGGTAATAATTTGCACCTTCGCGCCAAAGCAAACATATCTGGAGTTTAAATGTAAAGAAATGTTTCACCAAAAGCATCCGTAGCGTAACGCACCACTTTGATTCTAGGTGCGTTACGATAAACGTCCTTCCCAAATTTGTAGTTGTCTGGACGCAGCAACAAAGCAATTTATAAACTTTGGTGGATGCAAAAAAGAATCATAAGCTAATGCCATTTGTCTGGCTGCTTCGCTATGGGGTACTTGTCCGATTCCTGTTCCCAAACCAGGACAAGCAACGCTATTAATTTTGTTGCGGGAATTTTGATTGTGCTGCCGAACCGCTAAAAGCATCGCTCGCATTGCTATATAAGGTATATCCGTAGCTTTTATACTCATCGGTACTCGCATTGTGGGGGTGTGGGCAAGAAACTTATGCTGTTGATGCCCGGTTTCGATAAAAGTTGAATAAGTATATATATCTACATCGAAGCTACGAAATCGATGAGATTTAGCCTTCGCAATTAAGCTGTATCATATATTACAACTGTATAATATGCTAATTTATAAAAAACCCCATTCCCAACACCACATGCGGATAGCACTTAAAAAGTCGCGCTTCTTGTGTGGCTCCTTTCTAGTCTCTACTCTTTAATTCCATGCTTGAAGGCTCACTTTTACAAAAACTTGAAACAACCCACCGTCACAGCAAGCGACCGATTCGGTTCGGAGTGTACTTTAAAAACACTCTTGTCGCACTGTGTCACGCTTTAGAAGACCATATATTAAACGAAAAAAGTTCTCCTTTAGTAATTACAGCCTTCCAACGGGGAAAATGGTACTTACAAGAAGCCGAACGGTATGCAGATATTGCTGCATCTGCCTCGCAAGTTGTTATCATGGCTGCTCCTGATAGCGGTTGGGCAGAACATCCCACAAGCAAACTAGCGAACGTCGAATTAGTCGGATTGCCACCCGAAGATGCAGTTTCGGAAGAATGGCACTTAATTATCCTGTCCCCTAATTACACAGCGATGGTACTTTGTCAAGAACTTTCCGCAGCCGATTATGGGGTAGCAGGGCAACCAAAAGAAGATTTGGAACGAAAATTCTACGGATTGTGGACGTTTGAACCAGAGTTAGTCAAAGAAACAGCCCAATTAGCAATTTCCCATATTAGTAACTACAACAGAGAACTAGCAAAAAAACTTACCGAACAACAAGACGCGATTCAGCCGCAACTCGCTGCACCCGAAGACTTGAATGCAGTAGTTTCCCGCGTCGTCGATTACCTGCAAACTGGACAAAAAACCACCAACCACGCCATTTTAGACCGAAATTTAGTTTCCAACGAAATCCAGGCATTTTTACGGATGGCGCAAATGATGGATGCCGCCGATATTACCAACCCAATGGCAGCATCCGAAGTCTTGGCACTCGTGGAAACAATGGGGCAATTATTGGATTTACCCGCATGGCAAATCAAGCGATCGCGTCTAGCTGCATTACTGCATCGAATCTCACCATTACAACGTACCGAAAGCGTCCTATCTCCATCTGCACGCTACCGCGAAGAAGCACCCAGCACCCCCTTAACCTGCCCCTTAGTACCCGGCGCACAAGTGTTACGCACCATGTCTCAATTGCGAGCCATAGCACAAATCATCACCCACCAAACCGAATGGTTTGATGGCAGCGGCGAACCCGCAGGTTTAGCAGGCGATGAAATACCCTTAGAATCGCGGATTTTGGCACTGCTTGCAGATTTTCAATGGCGAGTCAACCAGAACTCGTCGCAATTAGAAGACAAAGAAGCACTTTCCCAAGCCTTGGAAGAATGCCGCCAGCAACAAGGAACCCGTTTTGACCCTAAACTAGTTGAAGCACTAACATTACTAGTTATGGGCTTACAACAAGGACTCGAATTACCAGTAATGGCAACCAAAGCGAGTACGGGAATGTGGCTGCTAGATTCGCGCTCTTATAGCGAGAATAAAACTAGTGCTGAGATTGGCGTTTAACAAAAAAACAGGATAATAGCTCACGCAAAGCCGCAAAGACGCAGATAATTACTTTGCGCCTCTGCGACTTTGCGCGAGACACTTTTTATACATATGAACATCGACGCAATTCGTACCGGAACAATCAAAAACCTGCCAGGTGCTGACTTAGAAGACGAGGATTTATCTAAACTCGATTTAACCCGCATCAACTTAGCGGGTGCAACCCTTGTTGGCACAAATTTTGCAGCCTCCAAACTCGAGGGGGGACATTTAGAAGGGGCAAACCTAATGGGTGCGAACCTCCAAGCAGCCGACTTGCGGGCAAACCTAATGGGTGCGAATTTAATGCAAGCCGATTTAACGGGTGCCGATTTGCGAGGTAGCAATTTACGCGGCGCAAATTTAATGGGGGCAAGACTGAGCGAAGTATCATTTGCTGGTGCATTTCTCAGTGGTGCCAACTTAATGAACGTAAATTTGCAAGGTGCTGACTTTCGCGGTGCTGACTTGCGTGGTGTAAATTTTACAGGCGCAAACCTTAAAGGTGCAGATATGAGCCGTGCAGATTTGCAAGGGGCAATATTTTGCGAAGCCAACTTAGAAGAAGCCGATTTGCGCTCGTGCAATTTAGCTGGTGCGAATATGAGCGGGGCTAATTTACTTTGTGCCGAATTAGAAGGTGCAAATTTGAACGGAGTAAATTTAGAAAGAGCCTGTTTGACGGGGACAATTTTAGATAAGATTTAATAAAAATAACATTGAAGAAGGAATAAGGAAGAAGAAAGAAGAAAGAAGGAAGTTCATATATGTGGATTGTAACCCCAACTCAAAACAAGCAACCCATAGGGGTCGGGGTTTTAACGCCTAAAGAGCAATAATCTAGGGTGGGTTAGGCGCATTAAAAAATAGTCATTGAGATTTGAAAGCGCCGTAACCCACTGTCGAATGCTGCGTTATTACTAAAATTTCCACTCATCTTAACAAGGGAAATTATGAATTTACAGGAAGTTCTTAACTTCGCTAAACAGCTTTCAACAGTAGACAAGCTACGTTTGATTCAACAAATAGCCCCTGATATCGAACGCGATTTAATAAATAAACCTTCACCTCGTAAATCATTATGGGGCTTATGTGCTGACTTAGGACAAGCACCATCAGCTGATGAGATTGATGCATCGCGTAAAGAAGAATGGGCTAATTTCTTACGGGAGGACATTTAATGCTATTCCACCCTTATTAAATTGAGCTTGGAGATTTTGTGAAGAATTAGTAAAGTGAGAGCGCGTACTAACTTTAAAAGTAAATTCTCTTCTTCCTGAAGAGAGCATTAAAAATAACTAACAGATTCAATATAATTACTCAAATTATTTTCCGAAACATTGTGCCAACCTTGAGATAAGAATATCTTAGGTATATCATGGCACGTTTAAATAATTGTTTATCACTGAAGTCACTCAAGTTGGGAATTGCAGCATTGTTCATCGTCACAGTTCCCATGCTGATACCCCCCGCACCCACATTCGCAAACCCCTCGACCTCGCAAGAATATAGCCAATTTCTAAAAAGCAGTAAAAATGTCCGCTTTCGGATACCAGCAAAATTCTTTAACGGTTCGGAATTTACTGAAGGATTAGCACCAATCCGGATTGGCAAAAAGTACGGTTTCATCAACAAGGGGGGTAAACTCAAGATTCAAGCCAATTTTGATGAAGTTCTTGATTTTTCGGATGGTTTAGCAGCAGCAAAGCTAGATTCAAAGTGGGGTTACATCAACCGAGAAGGTAAATTTGTTATCCAACCACAATTTGATGAACCAAATTCATTTAGTGAAGGAATGACTTTTATCAAAATTGAAAATAAATACGGCTTTATTAACAAACGAGGAAAACTTGTAATTCAGCCACAATATGATGAGATAAAATCTTCTTTTGTCGAAGGGTTAGCATCTGTAAAAATTGGCAACAAGTATGGATATATAGATAAGAAAGGTAAATTAGTTATCGCAGCACAATTTGAAGATGCTTTTTTCTTTAACGATGGATTAGCAGCAGTCAAAGCAGGTAACAAATGGGGGTTTATCAATAAAAAAGGAAACTTTACAATTCAACCTCAATTCGATGCAGCTAATTTTTTCCGCGAAGAACTAACAGCAGTGAAAATGGGAGAAAAATACGGTTTTATCAACAAACAAGGTAAATTTGTTATTCCCGCGCAATTTGACGAAGTAACTCCATTTCGACAAGAACTAGCAAGGGTGAAATTTGGCGATAAATATGGTTATATCAATCGTCAAGGAAAGATAGTCATCGAACCGAAATTTGAAGATGCAACTGTTTTTAATGAAGGATTAGCGCAAGTTAAAATCGGTTCTAAGTGGGGTTACATAGATAAGACTGGTGAATTAATGATTGAACCGCAATTTGATGAAGTTCGACCCTTTACAGAAGGAGTCTCAAATGTTTGTAACAGCGGCAAATGCGGCTTTATTCGCAATCCTTTAGAGTAAATAATATTCCTAACGAACGTAAAATCTCTCTTCTCTTCCTCTCTTTCTCTGTGAACTCCGTGTCTCTGTGGTTAAATAAATTCGTTTACACAAATTAATTGAGACGCGATACCCAAGCGTCTCTACATTGTTTATTTTTAAATTTATTTAATCGACGTAAACTTCAATTTTTAACTTTAAATTTTTTCTCCGCATCCATAATGCCAAAATTAATAAAAAACTCAACCCAATCACCCCAGCTAAGGGATTCTCATTCACACCCGTTACCCAAACTGGAACTCTACCCGTATATTCAATCAACTTGCCAACATTAACAACATACCAACCCCAAATTAACCCTGCGTGAATACCTATCGATAAACCCAAACGTCCCCTGGAACGACGCTTTGCCCAAATGCAGGTTAACGCAAGCAATAATAAACCGAAAAATTGCGGTGAGGTACGAATTACTTCGGGTATCGGTTTGAGAAAATGCGATACGGCAAAAATTAATGAAGCTGCCCAAAGCACGACACCGGGTTTATAGTCACGCTCCAACTCATCGTATATCCAGCCGCGAAAGAATAATTCTTCGGCAAGTGCTGTCAATAAAGCTGTGGGTATCGCTTCTAAAATAAATCGTACTACAGACTGACTCGGTTGCTGCCATTCCAACCAACCTAGCGAACCTTGAATTAAAAATAATAATTGAATGCTAATTAATCCGATTGCTAAACCCCGCAGCAGTTCAACTCCATTTTTACGGGTAAATTCTAATCCAACATGTTGATATATTTTTGATTCCTGGTGAACTCGCTTACTCCAAAATGGTAGAAAAATAAAGAATGCGATCGCCAGCATTCCCATTGTCAAAATAGTTACTAAGTTACTATCTTGTATCAGTAAATATACAGGTACAGCAACAGGCAACCATACCGCTACCAAGCACAAAATAAAACAAATTATCCTCGCTGGTGCGGGTCGCTGTTCTAAACGAGCTAAGTTAAGTTTCATGCCTTCGTTTCCAAAATATAACTGAGGCGCGATAACTTCGCACCTCAGTAAGATTCATTGTGCTTGACAATTGACGGAAACTTAGTATCAATGTTTCACTATATCTTACTCGTCGGGTTCGATACTACTAGTCAAACCACGCTCTTTTAAAGTTTCGCAGTAAAATTCGGCATGTTCTTGAGCGCAAGTAATGACTAACGCCAGACCATTACTATGGGCTTCCATCATGATACTAACAGCTTGTGGCTGAGTGAGGCTCGGTACTGTAGTTATGAGAACTTGCACCACATACTCCATCGGGTTGAAGTCATCATTGTGGAGCAGAACGCGATACCGGGGCGCGATTTTCTTGATTGTTGAAGGCTTCTGGATGGTTTCGACTGACACAGTTCTTTACAATGAGCGTTTTTCAAAACAACAACAGAGTCTTTTTAACTTTGCTTAACAGTTGTTAACTTAATTCTATAACATTAAATTAGCATTGCTGGCGTAGTTAGCACGGGCGATGGAGATAGGTCCGCGAAGTTTTTAGCTCCTCTGACTTGATTATCTCTATCGGGTCGGATTCGGTCGAGAGTCTAGCGATACTTTTCTAGCAATTCATCTGATAACAAACGCACCTGCAAGAGCATTGACTCCCTCATCGTATCGCTAGCTTTATCGGTTGTCCGCTCGGCAGTGCTTCTACAATAAAAGTAGCGATTGCCAATTGTCTTCCCTCTGAATGAGTAAAAAGTTACAAAAAGAATTTATTCCTTAAAGTAGAGATGCATAAAAGCCTAGATTTTCAACCCGGACAAATTTTATTTTTAGAATCTGACTACCCTGTTACCAAAGACACAACTAAAGTGCAAGTAACTGAACTATCTCGTCTGTACGTCGAACTAATTCAAGTTGTGGTTTCGCGTCAGTTGTGCTGGGTGCGTCCGTTACTGCTAGTCAACTTCAACGAAGAACCCCCGTTAGTTGCGGACTTGCGCGATGCATCAGACTTATTGTGGTCGGTAAATTCATTTCATCCAGCTTTAGACACAGAAGTAATCGCGTATCTAAGTCCGATATTAGTAAAAGAACCCCAGCAAGGACTCGACGTTGCAGCGAAGCAACACCTAAATCGGTTTATTCACCAGCTTTGGCAAACTTCCCAAAAGAAAATGCAAAATTCCGAGTTTGATAATTAATATTATCAGCAAATATTATAAATATGGGCGTTAGACTCGATATCGATGAACCTATCCATAGGAGTATGCCCATAGACATACTTACTTTGATTAAAATATCTTTGAGATTTACTTAATCCTTTACAATACTTAACATTCAGGTAACAGTTGTTGCGATTAACGGCTAGATACAAGCTGGACTCGACCTGCATCCATCTCTGCCATCAATAGTTCCAACGCTTCGTAATCAACGTCAGAAATGTAACCCATCTCGGTTAACTCGTAGTTGATTTCATTTTCAATCTCTGGGGTCAACTGTTTAATATTTAGAGCTTTTTCTACCAATTGGCGTATAACGTACTTAGTTTTCATAATCATAGACCAGATGCATTTTCCAGTAATTATCCCAGGTTTCAATTGGTATAAAAAGTGATTTAAATATCTATTACCCTGTGATTTAGATCGCGTTTAACATTTACGGCTTCCCTACGTATATATGCTTTGATTACAGCACTCAGTTTATCTACTTATTCAATGTTAATGCCACAAATCAGCTAAATTTAACGGTGATTTGCGTGAGGCTTGCCGTTAAATTTAGATTAATGGAAGCTTAACAATTTTTACTGTGTCAATCGTAGTTGAATTACAAGAGCAAAAAGTATAGATAGATACATTTATTTCTAAGATTTTGAGAATCTTTAACAGGAGTAGTATACCAATAAAGATTCAGCAAAGAGATGTAAGACGAATGGTCGATGCCATGCAAAAAAGATTATGGTCAAATACATCTATCTTTGATGTTGAATACTCGACTCTAAATTAAATAAGGACATTCAGATGCAAGCAGCAGTACTTACTTATCCCAAATTTTCCGTAATTCGTCCCCAAGGCAGCTTGAATGCAGCAAATGCTTTAGAATTCGAGCGCGACCTGACCGCAGCCTTGATGCTTGATAGTAGTACCGTGTTACTTGTGGACTTGGGACAAGTCGAATGTCTCGACAGTGCAGGTCTGATGGCATTGGTATCTGCCCTCAAGTTAGCTCAATCTTTAGATAAGTCTTTGACCATTTGTTCGGTTTCTCCAGCAATCCGGATTATTTTTGAGTTGACCCAACTCGATCGCGTGTTTGAATTTGTCAAAAATGAAGAGGAGTTGACAAACGTCTAATTATCTGTACGATAAAAAGACTAGCTACAGCACCGTCAACACATTCACAAGTACGCAACACAAAGCCTAAACACCCATGTTACATACTAGCGAGCCAAAAAGGTGTGCGGGTCTAAAAGACATAAATTTTCATATTTTAGTTGCATACCCAGTTAATGATAGCTGCTAATAAATGCTAAGGTTGAAGGTGAATAACTGTAATCTCAAGTCGCTAAAAAGCGAATGCGGTAGCGAGACGTGACTGTTGCAGTAGAAAAATTAATTACATCGGATATTTTAAAGCCAGCACGTTACCTTGGTAACGAGCTTGGAGCTATACACAAGCCTTGGCATCAAGCCCAAGTACGGTGGGTACTAACCTATCCCGAAATCTATGAAGTTGGTGCGTCCAATCTCGGACATATCATCCTCTATAACATCTTGAATGCCCAGCCTCATCAATTGTGCGATCGCGCTTATTTACCAGGTAATGACTTAGCAGCACTCTTACGTGCTACATCTACGCCGTTGTTTGCTGTCGAGTCAAAGCGATCGCTGGTTGAATTTGATATTTTAGGTTTTAGTCTCAGTTACGAGCTGGGAGCCACCAACATCCTGGAAATGCTCGATTTGGCAGGTATTCCCCTAACATGGCTCGAACGCGATCGCAATTCCACAAATTACCCCCTTATTTTTGCAGGTGGGCAAACAGCGACATCGAACCCCGAACCTTATGCCGATTTCTTTGACTTTTTCGCCTTGGGTGATGGCGAAGAACTTCTCCCGGAAATCGGTTTAATTTTAGAAGAAGGTAAAGCTGCTTGCTTAAGTCGTGAAGAATTGTTGCTCGACCTTGCACAAATACCAGGTGTATACGTCCCCCGATTTTACGATTTAGTTGAAGATGGCTCGGTTCATCCCAACCGTCCGGACGTACCAAAACGAATTTTGCGTCGCGTTGCTACCCCGATTCCGGCATATTCCATCGGACTGGTTCCTTACGTAGAAACCGTCCACGACCGTTTGACAATCGAAATCCGTCGTGGTTGCACGCGAGGTTGTCGATTTTGTCAACCAGGAATGCTAACCCGTCCAGCCCGCGATGTGGAACCAGATAGCGTTGTCGAAGCGATTGAGAAAGGAATGCGCGAAACTGGTTATAACGAATTTTCTTTACTTTCGTTAAGCTGTTCGGATTATTTGGCTTTGCCTGCGGTGGGGACGGAAATAAAAAACCGTTTGAAAGATGAAAATATTTCGCTTTCGCTACCAAGTCAAAGAGTAGACAGGTTTGATGAAAATATTGCTAATATTCTTGGAGGAACGCGGCAAGGTGGTTTGACATTCGCACCCGAAGCTGGAACCCAACGAATGCGCGATATTGTTAATAAAGGTTTGACAAATGAAGAATTATTACGAGGTGTAAAAACAGCTTGGGAACAAGGCTGGGACAAAATAAAGCTCTATTTCATGATTGGTTTGCCCGGTGAAACCGATGTCGATGTTGTGGGAATTGCGGAAACCGTAGCTTGGCTGCAACGCGAATGTCGAGAAAGGGGTAGAAAACCATTAAATTTTAACTTGACAATTTCCAACTTTACACCTAAGCCGCATACACCATTTCAATGGCACTCAGTTGCGACTGCGGAATTTCAACGCAAGCGAGAATTATTACGCTATGAATTTCGGCGAATGCGTGGAGTAAAAGTTAATTTTACCGACGTGCGGATTTCGGCGATGGAGGACTTTATTGGCAGAGGCGATCGCCATCTCGGTAAAGTTTTGTTAAGAGCTTGGCAATTGGGTGCGGGAATGGATTCGTGGTTTGAAAATGCGGATAAAGCATTTAGCGCCTGGAATCAAGCGATCGCCGAAGCCGATAAAATATGGAAGTACCGCCAAGTTGAAAACGGCGAGTGGAATTTATTTAATTTAGAAGAAGTAGAAGAAGGAGAACAAGGAGGACAAGTAAGCAATATTACCTCTTTATCTCCCCCCTCTCCCTCTCTCGACAGACCTCTACCGTGGGACCATATCGACACTGGGATAGATAAAAAATGGCTGAAAGATGATTTAGAACGCGCTTTAGCTTACTCGACAGTACCCGATTGCTCGTTTGATGGATGTTCGCACTGTGGCGTTTGTGGCACCGATTTTGGTCATAATATAGTTATTGCTCCGCCTTCGATTCCCAAGTTTGCAGGTAATTTTGTTCCAAATACAAATAAAGTTCAACGGTTGCGCGTTTGGTTTGGTAAGATTGGCGATATGGCTTTAATTGGTCATCTCGACCTCATGCGTTTGTTTGACCGCGCCATTCGACGTGCAAAATTACCAATTGCATTTACAGGTGGATTCCACCCTAATCCGCGCATTTCTCTCGCTAATGCCTTACCATTGGGTGCTACCAGCAGCGGTGAAATAGCTGATATTGAATTGACTCAAGTTGTTAAATCGGAAGATTTTTGTGCCCAACTCTCGGCAGCACTACCAGACAACATACCCATATATAATGTGGAAGAGTTAGACTTGAAAGCGCCTGCTGCTACTCAGGTCTTGGAAGCTGCGGAATATATCATTACTGTCCGTGCTATAAACCAAACAACTCCCACACAATGGCTTGAGTGGATTGATACAATCAAAGCGTATGCTGAAATTTTACAAGAGCAAACAACTAAGTCAGGTAACATCCAATTAGTCAATTTGCGCGATCGCTTGAAAGAGTTGGAAGTACTCGAAACTGACATTAACGTTTGCGATACGTACATTAAGCTGCGTTATCTCGGTAGTTGTCGTAACGATGGCACCCTGTTGCGTCCCGAACAAATCCTGTTTATGCTAGAAAAAGTCGCAAATGCAGAGTTTCAACTGCTGCACTTTCACCGCAATCGACTAGTTTTGCGGTCTTAAATCGATGAGGGTAACTAATGACCAAGTTACCCACTAATTGGATATGAAAGGAATTTGATTTTTGACAAGGTTGCGTTAGAATGATATGAAGAGAAATTTTCTGGCGCTGCATTGAACAAGCTGATTCATTACCCTGTTACTCAGGGCGCAAAAGCAACATATTGAAGAAAGTGTATTAAATCGCGGATTTTATCCCAGGCAAACTGAGGCAGATTAAATAACACTCTCGCTTATTGCTATTGGCGATCGGTAATCAACAAGCTCCTAAAAGCAACTCTCGCTATATCTTTTTTAAAACAACTGCTGAATGTCGAATCCACACTTGATGAGTGCCGTAGAAACCGGTGCAAGCGGCTCCCCACAAGGGTAGAGCAAGCTTATCTGGACTGGGTTTCTAGAAAACTCAATTTCTCTATTAAAGGGCGGATTAGTATTACCCTGGTGTAAACCCAAGGAAGAATCCTGGGGATAAAAAGCTTTAATTTAGTAGTCGAAAAGCAAGACAAACTAATCAAAAGCATACAGAAGTGACTCTTTTATAAGCAAAAATCAAGCAAAAAATAGAAGAGTTTTAGCCCGATCGAAAAAAATGCGGTTGACTAAACCATGTAAAGACATCATCGGGATAACTGCTCCCATGCTCCCTTTGAAATGTTTTGTAACAATGTCAAATATCGTTTGTGTTATGTAGCAGTCCTTCACTATAAATGAAATCCAATCCAACGGGAACATTGCTCAATGAGACAGCGCCCGTAGAAAGGGATTAGTCGTTCTTCAAAGGATTTTCTACTAAGTCAGATCCAGTTTGAAGACAGACTAAAGAGTACGAACGACCGCATCCGGATGATTTTTATCGTTTAAAACTTTATGCAGCCGTTCTGGAAGCATCAGTACAGACACCAACATAGTGTCAAGCTTACGCCAAGTTCGTTTTTGAAAATTGTAGTTATTAATACCAGTAGCGCTGGGTTAGCAAAAGCAATCTTGGATAGCGGATTTCCAGAACAGTTTTTGCTACCAATTTTTGAGGAAATTTAATGCCAAAACAAATTATCATTGCCGAGCAGCATCAGATTGCTGCGGTCTATTCTGAAGACCAAATACAAGAACTTGTTGTAGCTACAGGACATCACCAAATAGGTGATATTTACTTAGGCGTTGTTGAAAACGTATTACCTGGTATTGATGCTGCTTTTGTTAACATCGGCGACCCCGAACGCAACGGTTTTATTCACGTTACAGATTTAGGTCCATTACGCTTAAAGCGTGCCGCAGCAGCAATCACGGAATTGCTAACACCGCAACAAAAAGTGTTAGTGCAAGTGATGAAAGAGCCAACCGGGACTAAAGGACCGAGGCTAACAGGTAACATTACATTGCCCGGTCGTTACGTAGTATTGATGCCCTACGGCAGAGGTGTAAATCTATCTCGACGGATTAAGAGCGAAAGCGAACGCAACCGCTTGCGTGCATTGGCGATTTTGATTAAACCAGCCGGAATGGGTTTACTAGTTCGCACCGAAGCCGAAGGCAAACCCGAAGAAGCAATTATTGAAGATTTAGAAGCGCTGCAAAAGCAGTGGGAAACCATCCAGGTCGAGGCACAATCAACTCGTGCGCCGGCGTTACTCAACCGCGATGACGACTTCATTCAGCGCGTCCTGCGGGATATGTACGGTGCAGATGTCAACCGTATTGTAGTCGATTCGAGTACGGGTTTGAAGCGAGTTAAACAGTACTTGCAGAACTGGAGCGGGGGACAAACACCGCAAGGGTTGCTAATCGACCATCACCGCGATCGCGCTCCAATCCTCGAATACTTCCGCATCACTGCCGCAATCAAAGAGGCGCTCAAACCGAGAGTGGACTTACCTTCCGGCGGTTACATTATTATTGAGCCGACCGAAGCATTAACAGTAATAGATGTCAACTCCGGTTCGTTCACGCGCTCGGCAACTGCCCGCGAAACAGTTTTATGGACAAACTGCGAAGCTGCAACTGAAATTGCTCGTCAGTTACGTTTGCGTAATATTGCTGGAGTAATTGTTGTCGATTTTATCGATATGGAGTCGCGGCGCGACCAACTTCAGGTTCTCGAACACTTCAATAAAGCCCTCAAAGCCGATAAAGCCCGTCCGCAAATTGCCCAGTTGACCGAATTAGGTTTGGTAGAACTGACGCGCAAACGGCAAGGTCAAAATATTTACGAATTGTTCGGTCAAACTTGCCCAACTTGCGGTGGATTGGGACATATCGTACATTTGCCTGGAGAAACCGAACCTCGACATCCAGCACCCGCACCAGTAGTACCAGCCGCAGCCACAGCCGTAGAAACACCGGAGCGTTTTGTACCTCTGCCACAGCGGGAAACACGGATGCCAATTGCTCGTAATAGCGAACCACGCGAGAACTATCCACGCGAGAGCTATCCACGCGAGAGCTATCCACGCGAGAACTATCCACGCGAGAACTATCCACGTGAGAATTATTCACGCGAAAATTCCGAAGGATTTAATGAAGGGTTCGATGGAGAATCAGAATATTCTTCAACAAATCTAATTAATCACCCAAGCTATCAAGAACTTGGCGATAATAAAAATCGTCGCGTCCGTCGCCGTCAGCGCATTGGCGTTAACGGGGTTAATGGTAAAGAAGAATCGCGCCTTGGTAATAACCAAGTTGGATTTACCAACGATTCAGACTTCGACATCGACAACGAGGCAGAAGCCGGACAACCCGAACTGCCGACATTAGGAGTGAATAAAGTACCTTGGGGAGAGCGAAGCGATCGCGTTAAAACAACTAAGATTGAACCAATTAAACCAGTTGTCGAACCACCAGAGATTGTATCGGTAGAAATGTCCGCCGACGAACAGGATGTTTACGCTTTGATGGGAGTTTCGCCGTTACTGCGCTTAAACCGAGAGGTAAAAAATACCAAATCTGTAATTGTGAACGTGACTGCACCCGGACAAACGGCTTCACAAGAAGAGACTGTTGAATTATTTGGTGGGCCTGTTCCCACGGTATCGACACCTACTCCTGTCAAAATAGCAAGAGGACGAAAACCCCAGCAGCCAGAAGTTACGATTGCTTCCCCGGTTGAAGAACCAGTCGAAGAATTAATCGAAGAACCAGTTGAAAAACCAGTTGAAGAACCAGTGCGTTTTCCTATTGTTGAAGAAGCACCTGACGAAACAGCACGTTTTTCCGCTTCTGATGAGAATGAGACAGGTAGTGCTGCTGCTAACCGTCGCCGTCGCCGTCGCTCCTCTGCGGTTGATAGCGACTCCTGAAGAATGTTCAAGATAGTTTTTTTCGATTAATTGCAACAACAAACTTGGTTAGAGTACTCAACGCTGTTTAGCCCGCTTTCCCCGATTGCAGGTGTGGACGAAGTAGGGCGAGGCGCCCTATTTGGTCCTGTAGTGGCGGCAGCTGTGATATTACCCGATTGTGCTTTGTCGAAACTCGTAACAGCTGGAGTCAAAGACAGCAAAAAGCTATCGAGTTCGCGCCGCTTGCAGTTAGCACAGCTAATTTGCACCAATTGTATCGATTGGAAAATTGGTTTTGCATCAGTTGTCGAAATTGACCGATTGAACATTTTGCAGGCATCGTTATTAGCAATGAAGCGGGCTATACTCAAGCTCAAAGTGCAGCCCGCACTTTGTCTTATCGACGGCAATCAGCTGGTTCCAGATTTACTGCTACCTCAACAAACCATTGTTAAGGGTGATTCGCTGTCACTTGCGATCGCCGGAGCCAGTATTGTTGCTAAGGTTTGGCGCGACGATTTGATACTGCGGTTAGCAGCCAAGTATCCAGTCTATGATTTAGCGCGTAACAAAGGATACGGTAGCCAGCGGCATATTGCTGCTTTACAGCAGTATGGTTCGTCAAGGTTGCATCGCCAATCTTTTAATTTAAACGGTAGAAAACCTAATATATAGAGGCTTCTAATTGAGTAACATATAAAAGTAGGGGCACAGCATTGCTGTGCCCCTACTGGTTGATGTCATTGATGCGTGATAGTCACGGGGGTAAAAACTCCTGTGACTATCACGCAACGGGATTCTGAAAATAAACCACTAGATGTCTAACGATAATAAAAAATTATTCTAAATTTAAGATTGGCAGTTCTGTATTATCTTGGTCTTGCATTTCTTTGGTTTGCAGCTTCACCCAGCGATAGTAATCATCTCGCAGTTGGTGTTGCAATCTTTGCTTAATTGTTAACAGTACGCTTTTGAGCAAACTATTACCAGCAGCTTCTAAAATTGGTTGCGGAGTCAGGGAAAATGGTAGGGGTAAATCTACCTCCACTTTTAAATCAGCTTGTCCTTTCAACTGGGTTCCTGTTTTGAGTTGTTCTGGAAATAAATAACCAGCCAAAGTCAAGTCAAAGCGCTGGTTGACATACTCAAAGCCAAGAATTTCGCAACCTACAGATTGCAAGCGAATTCCATTCGAGGAAGCCCAAACTCTCATATCAACTGTGGGTTGAATGCTTAATGACATGAAACTAAGCGGACGCATTTTTAAACGAAATATTTCCTCCGAAAGCTGTTGAATGCGGGTAGGGTCTACTAAGGCATTAACCAGGCGTTTTGGCTGACGCAAATAATGTGCGATTGGAATAGGCTGCTCTAAAATAGCAATTTCTACCGATAGCGAGGCAGTAAACTTAGTTACCATGAGCTTATGTATATCCCTTTATTTTATTCTAATATTTCTTTCTGGCTTGAAAGATATTTATTGTATGAACCTATAAGCCTTAATGATTTTACCAATAGTGCGGCGGAAAATTTATCTACTATTAGTCCTATAATTGCAACTGATTTTACCGACAGTGCGGTAGAAAATTAATCTACTATTAGTCATAAAACTTGATAATGGGATTTCTGCCTTGATTTAGGTTAGTAATAAGCATGGAGTCAAAATCAGTTTTAAAGGTGTTTACCAAAACATTTAAGCTAGATTTATAAATTAACCATTTTAACCAAGGCAAAAATATATGAACTTCTCAATTGCACATTTAGGACCTCCAGGCACTTACACAGAGCAAGCTTCACTTTTTTATACTACCTGGTTGAATAATAATATGGGTGTTGATGCTATACTTTGCCCTTATCCGAGTATTGCCCAGTCACTCCAAGCCGTAGCCAAAAATCAAGTCGGGTTAGCTGTTGTACCTGCGGAAAATTCGATCGAAGGCAGCGTGACAATGACGATGGATGCGATGTGGCAATTGGATACTTTACAAATTCAGATGGCATTGGTGATGCCAATTGTTCACACCTTAATCTCTTGTTCGCAAAACTTTGAGAATATTTCTACCGTTTATTCGCATCCCCAAGGTTTAGCACAGTGCCAAGGATGGCTAGAACGTTTTCTTCCAAACGTACAATTGATAGCCACAAATTCGACAACTGAAGCATTGCAAAGATTAGAAGAGGATTTAAGTGCTGCTGCCATTTCTCCGCAACGTGCAGCTGAACTATATCAATTACCAATCTTAGCTAAAGGTATAAACGATTACCCGGAAAATCACACCCGTTTTTGGGTCGTCAGTCAAAATACCATAGCGACACCGTGCAAATTAATTCATAGCAATAGCCGTACTTCATTAGCATTCAGCTTAAGCGCGAATGCCCCTGGAGCATTAGTTAGAGCGATGCAAATCTTTGCCGATTTAAGAATTAACTTAAGTCGGATTGAGTCGCGTCCAACAAAGCGATCGCTTGGTGAATATTTATTTTTTATCGACCTGGAAGCCGATGCAAGGGAACCAATAATGCAATCGGCTCTGGCAGAATTATCTACTTACACCGAAGTTCTCAAAATTTTTGGCAGCTACAGTATTTTGTCAATTGATTCTGTTTAGTTAGTTGTTAGTTGGTAGTTGGTAGTTGGTAGTTGTTAGTTATTAGTTACCATCAAAAGCGAGAATAAATCAATAACTAATCACCAATAACCAATAACTATTAACTATAACTTTTGATTAAAAGTGTCTTTGAGGACTGTACGAGCTGCTAAGTGATTGCGAGTCGAAGTTAAAATTTCCGATTCGCGTTCCAAGCGTGCAGATGTATCAAGCATTTCCAGCAATGTTTGCTGTTCGCTGGCAACACCGTAAAGATTGCTTGCGACCCAATAAGATAATTCAACGGGCAGGTCGGGTAAATCCTCTGGCAATTCGATATTTTGGTCGGTTAGCTTTGCAGATAGACGAACAACATCCCGTAATAAATGCTCAACTTCTGAAGCTAACGGTCGCAAATCTTTGCTTGGGGTTTCATCTTCAATCCACTCGACTAAGCCAACACGGTAGGGCTTCTCGCGGACATATTCAAGAACCCGAAATCGCTGCTGCCCTAAAGTTACCATTTTCATCCGGTCGTCGGGAAGACGTTGGTGATGAACTATCTCGGCACAGCAACCGACATTCGCAATTGTGCCCTTAACTGGATCGACCATTAGTACCCCAAACCTGCGATCGCTTGACAAAATCGTGTTCATCATGATTCGGTAGCGATACTCAAAAACGTGTAGGGGTAAGGGTCTGGTGGGAAATAGAACTACTTCCGGTAACGGGAACAGAGGTAGTTCGCGAACCGCAATATTGTCAGAGGATGCCATTTTTACCTTGGTATAATTTCAATCTTTAAAAGGTATGACTGTGTGATTTTCCCGTACTTTAACTACATTCTATCATTTTGTTTTGTGGCAAGCAGAAAGCCCTGAGATATATTTCTTCAGGGCTAGTAAATATTGTTACAATTAATTATTTGCTATCAGTTGTTAGTTGTTAGTTGTTCTTCGTTTTTACCACTGACCGCTGACCTCTGATAAATTACAGCTTCACTTCAATATCAACACCCGATGGCAAGTCCAGTTTCATTAGAGCATCGATAGTTTTAGAAGAAGGTTGGTAAATATCGATAATTCGACGATGGGTGCGGGTTTCAAAATGTTCGCGGGAGTCTTTATCAACGTGAGGCGATCGCAAGACGCAATAAATCCGGCGCTTTGTTGGTAAAGGAATCGGACCAATAGCTGTGGCATTTGTGCGATTAGCGGTATCTACAATCTTCTCGCAAGAGGTGTCCAACAAACGGCGGTCAAAAGCTTGTAGGCGAATTCTAATTTTTTGCTGCTGTAGCGTTGCCATTTCTTTAGTTTTCCTGGTTCTGATTTATTATCTATAGCTCATTACTAAGTTGCCACCAACCTGTCGGTTGCTGACAACTTCATCACACGAAGCGAAAAAAGAGCAGAGACGTATTATAGCATCTCTGCTCTTTTTTGTACAAAAAATCTTAGGTGTTATTTGATGATTTTGGAAACAACACCAGCACCAATAGTCCGACCACCTTCACGAATCGCAAAGCGCATACCTTGCTCAATTGCGATCGCGTTGATTAGTTTCACGGTCATCTTGATGCGGTCACCAGGCATAACCATTTCGGCTGCACTACCATCATCGGAAGTAAAAGCGTCGATTGTACCAGTTACGTCGGTTGTCCGCACGTAGAACTGAGGACGATAACCAGCAAAGAATGGAGTCTTGCGACCGCCTTCTTTTTCGGTCAACACGTATACTTCACCTTCAAACTCGGTGTGAGGGGTGATTGAACCGGGTTTAGCTAGTACCATTCCGCGCTCAATATCAGCCTTTTGGATACCGCGTAACAACAAACCAGCGTTGTCACCAGCCATACCTTCCTCAAGACTCTTCTTGAACATTTCGATCCCAGTTACGGTGGTGGCGCGGGTATTTCTAATACCTACCAACTCAACGTTGTCGCCAACTTTGACTTTTCCGCGTTCAATCCGTCCGGTAGCAACTGTACCCCGACCTGTAATCGAGAATACGTCTTCCACTGCCATCAAGAAAGGCTTGTCAATGTCGCGTTCTGGAGTCGGGATGTAAGCATCCACAGCATCCATCAATTCGTAGATTTTATCTACCCAGCTATCTTCACCCTTTTGTGTTTTGGGGCTAGCAGTCATTTTTTCCAAAGCTTTCAAACCCGAACCTTTGATTACGGGAATGTCATCACCTGGAAAATCATAGCTTGAAAGCAATTCGCGCACTTCCAATTCTACGAGTTCCAACAGTTCTTCGTCGTCTACCATGTCTTCTTTATTCAAGAAAACCACTAGGTTAGGTACACCTACCTGCTTCGCCAACAAGATGTGTTCGCGGGTTTGGGGCATGGGACCGTCGGCTGCGGAACAAACTAAGATACCGCCGTCCATTTGCGCTGCACCAGTGATCATGTTTTTCACATAGTCAGCGTGTCCGGGACAATCCACGTGCGCGTAGTGACGATTTGCAGTTTCGTACTCTACGTGTGCCGTATTAATTGTAATACCGCGAGCTTTTTCTTCAGGAGCAGCATCGATTTGGTCGTAACCTTTACCGACAGCTTGACCTGTAGCTGCTAAGGTCATAGTAATAGCAGCAGTCAGCGTGGTTTTACCGTGGTCAACGTGACCGATGGTACCGATGTTAACGTGGGGCTTATTCCGTTCAAACTTTGCGCGTGCCATGAATACTCGTTTCCTTTTCTAGTTATGCGTTCCCTTTGCTTTTGGCGATGATAGCTTCAGCGACGTTGCGAGGCACTTCTTCGTAGCTGCTAAACTCCATCGAGAAGATACCCCGACCTTGGGTTTTCGACCGGATGTCGGTGGCGTAACCAAACATTTCTGCTAATGGGACTTTAGCAGTTACTTTGGCAAGACCTTGATCGGAACCCATCCCTTCGATTTGTCCGCGACGCGAGTTGAGGTCACCCATTACGTCCCCAAGATAGTTTTCGGGAACTTCGACTTCAACTTTCATCATCGGTTCTAACAGGGCGGGCGAAGCTTTCATCACAGCTTCTTTCATCGCCATCGAACCAGCGATTTTAAACGCCATTTCTGAAGAGTCTACATCGTGGTATGACCCATCAATCAATGTCGCTTTCACGTCAATCAACGGATACCCGGCAAGTACGCCCGATTCGCAGCTTTCTTTCATGCCTGCTTCAGCTGGACCTACGTACTCTTTAGGTACTGTTCCGCCAACTATTTTAGAGACAAACTCAAAACCCGTTCCGGGTTCACCTGGCTCTAAATCGATGACGACGTGACCGTATTGACCTTTACCACCACTTTGACGGATGAATTTGCCTTCGACTTTCGTGACGCGCTTGCGGATTGTTTCGCGGTAAGCTACTTGCGGCGCACCGACGTTCGCTTCAACTTTAAATTCGCGCAACATCCGGTCTACCAGAATTTCCAAGTGTAATTCGCCCATTCCGGCGATTACAGTTTGGTTCGTTTCTGGATTGACGCTAACGCGGAACGTTGGGTCTTCTTCCGACAAAGATTGCAGTGCTTTGGACAATTTGTCCATGTCATTTTTGGTTTTGGGTTCAACCGCAACCGAGATGACTGGCTCTGGAATAAACAGCGATTCGAGAATTATCGGCGAACTTTCATCAGTGATAGTATCACCTGTCAAAGTATCTTTTAATCCTAGTGCTGCTCCCAAATCGCCGGCTCGCAATTCATCTACGTCTTGCCTGTCGTCGGCTTTTAAAATCACCAAACGGGAAACTCGTTCTTTCTTGCCTTTGGTGGCGTTGAGGACGTAGCTACCTTTTTTAAGTATGCCCGAATAAACGCGAACGAAAGTCAAGCGCCCGTAAGGGTCAGCCATAATTTTGAACGCGAGTGCTGATAGCGGTTCGTTATCGTCGGCGTGACGTTCAACTGTTTCGCCTGTCAACAATGTACCTTGGATTGCTGGTACGTCGGGAGGTGCTGGTAGGTAATCAACTACTGCATCAAGCAATAATTGTACGCCTTTATTTTTAAAGGCAGAGCCGCAAAGCAATGGTATAATTTTGCCGGTAACAGTACCTTTTCGCAAAGCTTTACGAATTTCCTCTTCGGTGAGTTCTTCACCTTCAAAGTACTTGTTCATCAGCTCGTCGCTGGTTTCCGAAACCGCTTCCACTAGCTTGGTGCGGTACTGTGTTGCTAATTCCTGCATATCTGCGGGAATATCTTTTTCTTCAATATCAGTACCTTTATCGTTGGTATAGATATAAGCACGCATCCGTACCAAATCGACTATTCCTAAAAAGTCATTTTCAGCACCAATCGGTAACTGAATGGGAATAGCGTTTGCCCGCAGGCGATCGCGTACCTGTTCGTAAACTCGATAGAAGTTCGCACCAGTGCGATCCATCTTATTAATAAAAACAATACGTGGTACTTTATAGCGGTCTGCTTGTCGCCATACGGTTTCGGTTTGCGGCTGCACGCCACCTACCGAACACAAAACCGTAATTACACCATCAAGTACGCGCATCGAACGCTCAACTTCAATCGTGAAGTCTACGTGACCGGGAGTATCAATAATGTTAATTTGGTGGTCTTTCCAGGTTGAGCTAATCGCCGCTGCTGTAATTGTAATCCCCCGTTCCCGTTCCTGTTCCATCCAGTCGGTTACGGCGGTGCCCTCATGGACTTCACCAATTTTATGAATTATCCCAGAGTAAAATAATATTCGCTCTGTTGTAGTGGTTTTGCCTGCATCAATATGCGCGGCAATCCCAATGTTGCGTACCCTCTCTAACGGAGTTGTACGTGCCACGGCTGCCTCCTAATTGAAATTTCGCCCCATGATATCTTCTATATTACACTTTGTTAAGATTCTATCCTTTTACGGTAAACCGCCAGTTTGTTAGTAAACAATACGGTATACCGCGATTTTAGTCAGGCGATATACCAATCCATTTTGTCACAATCTAGTAACGATAATGTGCAAAAGCTTTGTTCGCTTCTGCCATTCTGTGCGTTTCTTCGCGCTTACGAATTGCGCTTCCAGTTTCGTTCGCAGCATCCATCAATTCGTTCGCAAGTCTACTTGCCATTGTCCGACCGGGACGGGCACGAGAATATTGTACTAACCAACGCAGCGCCAACGTAATGCCGCGCTCGTTACGAACTTCCATTGGAACTTGGTAGGTTGCACCACCAACTCTTCGTGCTTTAACTTCTACCAATGGCGTAGCATTTCTAACTGCTCTTTCAAATGTTTCCAGAGGGTCCGAACCAGTTCGCTCTCCAATTGTTTTCATTGCATCGTAAACAATCCGCGAAGCGAGTGATTTTTTACCATGACGCATGATTCGACGAGTAATCATACTAATCAAACGGCTATTATAAACTGAATCAGGCGGGACGGGTCGCCTTTGAATTACACCACGACGAGACATACTTAACCCTTAAATTTCGGCTTGAGCAACGAGATAGAAATCGTGCCTTTGGAAGCCGATTACTTCACGGCAAAAGCCGTCGAATTAGCTTCCTGGCTTAACTTTTAACATGAGGTCGAACGGTATGACCTCGAATACTTACTGTCCTGAACCAGACAGACAAGGCGACATTATTATATACGTTAAGAACGCAAAATTAAAGTGCTGCTGTCGCTAACAATACTCAAATTTCTTCCATTCGCCTTCAGTGCGCGAACATCAAGCAAGCTTTACTAATTTAACTTGATTTTTGCCCGTTAACTAGCAAGCGTTGCCGTGTTCACTTATTAAAGGAGTAGCACAACCCTACTTGCAACAGGCTAATTTCAAATTATTGAGGCAATACTGAGGATTGAAGCCATTGAGACTTTACCGCTCAGACTGCCCCAAAAATGCAATTTCCAATATTCGACGCGATTAAAGTTCAGCATACAATTAATCGCGTTAATCCTCGATTGAGAGGCACTCTATTTGGCTGCCGCTTTGGCACGCTTGGTTCCATATTTGGAACGACCTTGCTTGCGGTCTTTGACTCCGGCTGTGTCTAGTGTGCCACGAATAATGTGGTATCTCACACCTGGTAAATCTTTAACCCGACCGCCACGAATCATTACAACTGAGTGTTCTTGTAAATTGTGACCAATTCCTGGAATGTAAGCTGTAACCTCGAATCCAGAAGTTAACCGTACCCGTGCGACTTTGCGAAGCGCTGAGTTAGGTTTCTTAGGCGTAGTCGTGTACACCCTGGTACAAACACCCCGGCGTTGCGGGCATTGTTTCAGGGCTGGTGATTTGGTTTTCTGACGCGCTTTTTCGCGCTCAGTTCTGATAAGCTGCTGTATTGTTGGCATGAGTTACAGCGCGTGAAGCTGCATTGAGGTCTGAAGTTTTAACAAATCCTGATTATATCTTTTTTTGATATATTTTGTCAAACATTTGTAATATAAACTATTTTTGGTAATCGAGATTTAAACGCTAGAAAGTAATTCTAGCTTAATTCTGTTTCGCTGGTTCGTTTTTCCCAATTTTTTTAGTTTTGGATTCAAAGCGTCTCGCAAGCCGAGTGCATTTCCTTTTTCCTTTATCGAGGCTTACGGTATCCGACATTTCAAAAATTCTCAAGTTAATTAGCAGCTAATAACTGCTTGTTCGCTGCTGGTGACAGAGAAAGAATTACCGCAACCACAACTTGCAAGGGCTAGGGGATTATCGAAGCGAAACCCACCACCCATTAAATCTTCGGAATAATCGAGTTTTAAACCATTGATGTAGTTTAAAGTTTGCTCATCGACAATAACTTGAATCCCATTGCAATTAAAAGTTACGTCGCCGCCCTTGACAGCTTTTTCAAAACACATGTCGTAAAATAACCCAGAACAACCGCCCGATTTGACAGCTAATCGAAACCAGACATTTTCCAATCGCAGCGATAATTGCTTGCGCTTAATTTCGCTGATAGCTTGTGGACTTAAATAAATCATCGCTGCTCGCTCGAATTAAAAACCCCACCTTTAATTTTAAGATGGGGTAGCCACTTAATGTTTCTTTTTAATACTTTTAGCCGTCCAAAGCATTACGCTATTGGGCAAAGACCGGATTTCGCTCGACGTGCAACGTTATTTTTTTTCAGTCCGTGCATAGTCGTCTTGGAAGCGAACAATGTCATCTTCGCCCAAATATTCGCCATTTTGTACTTCAATCAGTACAAGGGGAATTACACCGGGATTCTCCAAGCGATGTGTCGTACATTGCGGAACATAGGTGGACTGGTTATTGCTCAAAATTACTTCTTCTTCGCCGCAAACTACCCTTGCTGTGCCAGAAACGACAATCCAATGTTCGCTGCGGTGGTGATGCATTTGCAAGCTGAGACGGTGTCCCGGCTTAACTTCGATACGTTTGATTTTATAACCGCGTCCTTCTTCGAGAATCGTGAACGAACCCCACGGGCGCAACTCAGTGGCTGCAACGCCTCGAGAAATCACGGCTGAGGGTAGGGGTAATGTGTTTACTTGTGCTGTTTCTGGAGCCATAGTTACCTCTTTTTTGGGAGACATAAAAATTGTTTTTACCTACACAATTGATGAATAAATATGGTGCTAAATCGCAACCGTAGAAATCAGCAATTCAATCATCTCTGGTAAACATAGCAAAATCACAAGATACTGAGTTGTTAATCGTTGATAGATTTACTGTGTCTATACCAAGTCTTTATGAAATTAAATACAGCTTATTCTTAACTTTAAAGAGGGAGTGGGGAGTAGGGAGTAGGGAGTAGGGGAG
>CAXTCQ010000071.1:0-31755 GCA_964242965.1 uncultured Calothrix sp.
CTTCTCCCCTTCCCCTCTACTCCCTACTCCCTTCCCTAAAATTTTGTATTCAACAAGGTGCAAGACGTTTCCACTCAGGTTTGTCTTGTCATATTCCTTAACAATTACTCCACCCAGTCGTTCGGGAATGCGGCGACTAGAATAATTTTCTCTATCTACAGGATAAACTAGATACTCGTAATCTAAATTTTTTTCAGCCCACTGCTTGAGTGCAGTTATCGTTTCTAAACCATAACCTTGACCGTGCGCTGATTTTTTTAGCCAAATGCCAAATTCGGGTGTTTCTATATTGAGATTATGAATCCCCGTACATCCTCAAAACTCTTGTGTATCTTTTTTGAAAATAATCAATTGTAGATTATACCCATTTATTAATCCGATCGTTGCATCTTGAATAAACTGTTCTGTTTCAGAAATATCATTTGCAGAGCGAGGATACATGTAAGTAGTAATCTCTACGGTAAATTCTTTAAATATCTCGGTTTTATAATGCATTGCTATTGCTTGCAGCAGTAGCCGTTTAGTAGTTATCTCAACTTCTGTCAAACTCATGATGCTGTTACGCTTTGTTGAACAACGTCCGGTGAGCGAGGTAACCTGTGCCTTTTTGGAATGGGTGTGTCAACAATTGCCTCAGTCTGGCATCTCGGTTTTAGCGCTGATTTGGGACAATGCCAGCTGGCATCTGTCCAAGCAAGTGCGCCAATGGATTGCTACACACAACCGCCAAGCCAAGCAATCCAGTGGACTGCGACTTCTAGTTTGCCAGTTACCCGTTAAAAGTCCCTGGCTCAATCCAATTGAACCGAAGTGGATGCATGGCAAACGTGCCGTGATTGAACCGGACAGAAAGTTAACAGCTCAGGAATTGAAGACTAGGATCTGCGACTACTTTGGTTGTCCGTTGCTCGAATCACTTGCAAAAAAGGTTTCTTAACCCTGCACTAGCAACCTTAAGCGCAGCTCAGAATAATCCGACCATTAAAACCTTCTACGACCGACTGAGGGCTGCGGGCAAGCCCATGAAAGTGGCACGTTGTGCTGCTGCACGCAAACTGCTGCACATTGCTTGGGCTGTAGTCAAAAATAAACAGCCCTTTGACCCAAACTACGTACCCAAACAGCAAACCGCTTGACACTTGACTACGGTATCTTCGCTAGATCTACCCCATCATGCCACGATGCTTTGTCCGCTCAGGCTCCTATGTGTCTCCCAGACAAACCTCTTATTGAGTCCGGCTCGTCTACCAGTGCTTCTGGCGCAAGTGGTGCCGGATTAGGGCTGCTTCGATCCGGCGCGAGTTCCCCGCCTTTCGACCACGGACATCGTCACTGGCGACGATCAAAACAGGGACTTAGCCCGTAGACGCGCCGGATTCAAAATCCGGTTTTGCAAGGGGTGCCGGTTTGACCCCGTCCACCTGCACCATTCGAAACTTGGCGGTTATGATCCGGGCCCGCGTGACCGAATTTAACGGTCGCTCCGTGACGAGTGACTCAATGCGCACTGGTTCTTGTCGCGGGCCGAGGCCAGGGCTAAGATCGAGGCATGGAGACGGCACTACAACGAGAGCCGTTCTCACACGTCGCTTGGCTGTATAACACCCGCCGAATACGCTGCCGCAGCGGCTCAAAAAGTCGGCCTTGCCCTATCTGCCATGAAGACGCGCGAGATTAGTGACACATCATCATCATTTGAGCCTCAACGCGCACATGAACGACTCTGACCGAGAACCTTCGTCTGCCGGGCGATTAATCGCGCGGGCTCAATTACCTACCCAGTTCCCGCCGCCCTCTCGCCCGCCAAGCCCATCGCCTCGTAGACGGCCAAGTGCAGCTTATCCCTGGGAACCTCGGCGATCGGCGGCTGCAGTTGGGTCATAAATACAACCGTCAGCTGGTTTTCCGGGTCGACCCAGAACGTGGTGCTCGCGGCGCCGCCCCAGCTGTACTCGCCGCGGAACGCCGGGACGCCGTTAGCCGGAGAACTGAGTACGACGGCTCCACCTAGCCCGAATCCCAGACCGTCGCCAGTGCCGCCGAGGCCCCACGGCGCGAGATCAGGCAGCTCGCTGAGCTGGTCCGGATCGAGCTGGTTCGTCATTATCGCGCGGACAGAACCCTCCGACAGGACGCGTCGATCACCGAGTTCGCCGCCTCTCCGTAGCATTTCGGCGAATCGGCTGTAGTCATCGATGGTGGAAACGAGTCCGCCACCGCCGGAGAGCCCAGACACTGTCTTCAGCAGCGGGCTCTCGCTGCCGCTTTCGAGAAGCTCGATGCCGCCTCCGGTCTTAGGTCCGTAAAGGGAAGCCAGGCGATTGGCTTGGTCCGCCCGGATGGAGAAGCCCGTGTCGTTCATCGCCAGCGGCTCGAAAATCCTCTTCTTAATGAACTCGTCGAGCGGCTCCCCGGTCGCTCGCTCGATCACGATCCCGGCCACATCGAGCGACATGCTATAGTGCCACCTGTCTCCCGGTTGACCAACGAGCGGCAGCCGGGCCAGCGATCGCGTGAGTCCATCGTGCCCTCCCAGCGCGGGATCGAAGCGCCAGCGCTCGTCATCAATCCTGGGATCTTTGGCGTAAAGTGCGGCGACCGGGTTGTTCGGGTAGAACCAATACGAGAAGCCGGCGGTGTGCGTGAGCAGGTTCTTGATCGATATTGGGTGGGCGGGCGTGGATTGGACGACATCGCCGTTCTGTCCGAGGTAGACACCGAGGTCAGCGAATTCCGGAATGTAGTCAGTGACCGCATCTTCCAAGCGGATGACACCGTCGTCAATCAAAGTCATGACCGCCGCTGCGGCGATCGGCTTGGTCATCGAGAAAAGGCGAAATATCGTGTCCCGCGCCACAGGGTTGCCGCTGGCGACATCGCTCAGACCGGCCTCGTAATAAAGTACCTCTCTGCCGGACTGGTTGATTAGTACACTGGCACCGGGCAGTAAACCAGTCGAGACTAATCGCTCAAGCAAGGCGGTAACTCCCTTGAAACTGGCATTAGCGTTGCCGTTCTGCATGCAAGTCTCCTTGTTCATTCGCTCGTAAGTCGCCGGATACACACCAACTGAATTTCGAATAGTTGAATGCCCGATTTAGGACGACCTGCCTACTCGCGCCTCGCCTTGTCGGCACCGCGTAGAGCGTCCACCATCGGTCCTCGGTCATGATCGAGAAAGGCGAGGATTTCGCGCGCGGCGACGTCCGGGCTTTCGATCGCCAGCATGTGTCCTTCTACGGAGAAAACCACCTCCTTGGAGCTCTGCAGCTTGCGCGCCATGTCGTGCTGCCGCTCGGGCGGGACGACACGGTCGCTCTCCCCGCAGACGAGGAACACCGGCGCGACCACGTTCTGCAGCTGATTATCGATCGAGAAATGCGGGTTCTGCTCCTTCTGCGCGCGGTGCACGTAGGCGTTAACAAGGGTGGCGGCATCCAGCGCCAGGTCCAGCATCTCACCGGGCGGGCGGACAAACATCTGGCGGAAGCCGTTGCGCAGCATGTCCCGGTCGTGCCCATGCTCGATGAGGGCATCCAGCGTGTCCACCGGGTCGCGCCGGTGGTCAGCCGGGCCCGGCGACAGTAGGCACAAGGCCGAGAAGGCTCCGGGATGGCGGATTTCGGCCAGAAGGCCAATGACCGCGCCAAACGAATGCCCCACAAAGACGGTTCCGTCGAGTTCGAGCGCCCGCGAGAAGGCCACGACATCGTCCGCCAACGCTTCGAACGACCATCCCGCTACAGCGCCGGCGGACGCGCCGTGACCGCGAAGGTCAAGTGCATAGACGGCGAAGCGCCGTGCAAGCAGTTCCAGCAGATCTTCGTAGAGGTCGCCGGTAGAGCGCATAGCGTATCCATGAGCGAACAGTAGCGACGGCTTGTTCGGACCGGCCCCATGTACGCTGTAACCGAGTTGTGTGCCATTCAGTGTGACTAGCTCGATTTTATCCACCATCACTGGAACTCCTCAATCATTGACCCCTTAAACTAGTCGAAGAGTGTATCGATTTAAAGCGCGAATCAACGCAGACGATCAATGCTCTCGTTCACAGTATTAGTTTACCACTCGGCGTTCTCTGTTAGCCGGACAGACGCACCTTAGAGCCTTCCCCAAGGTTGGGGCATAAGGCCGAACTCTTACAAGGTGTCTACTCCTGCTCGAATCAACAGAACGGGATAAGAAGATACGACGGATACGTGCCGCCGGCGTGAAGTTGATGTCGGCCCTTGTTAACAGTCTCATCGTGTCCGAAACGCGCGAACTCCAGGATATCGCGTCCACTTACGACCAGACGCAATGACTCACCGGCTTCGAAGAGGGTACTCGAGGGAAGAATCTCGATCTCGACAGAGACGACTTCCTCCGGTCGCACGTTCTCGGTCCGGTCGTGGCTCAGAAAGGGCCGCCACGGACTAGATCGTTCGGGGTCTAGGTGACGTTGCGAGACGCGCAGCCACCCGAGGGCAACGACACCTTCCCGGTAGCCGTCCTTGGCGCAGAAATGGACTTCGCTACCTTCACGGTCGAACTTGCGGACGGCCACGAAGAGGTCGAGGTCGTCCGCATCCAGTGCGGAAACCCATAGCTTGAGCACCATTGGGCCGGTCACTTCGGTCGGGCGATCGAACAATAGATCGAACTCGACCGTCTGCTTCGATTCCGCGTCATAGATACGCGACTGCTCATCCGGCACCTCAAGCACCAGACTTCCTTGCCCCAGATCAAGATACCGTCGGGAGAAATCCACGCGGTCGAGTGGCCAGGAATCCTCGCTTCGAACCTCAAAAATCTCCTTGGTTCGCCGGACCTCCAACCTGACGCGGGGCCGTCTATCGAAGCCGTTGTCCTCTCCCTTGAGAAAATGGTCGAAAAACGCTTTCTGCCACTCAAGTGCTTCGGGACTGTAGTATTCCTCCCATTTGTTCCCGCCATGGGTGTATAGCCACTTCTGGCTCGACGAGATTCGCATGAACCCCTCGAATGACCCACGGGAATGGAGCCCATGGTCTGACCAGGAAGCGCAAATCAGGGCCGGGACGTCAATACGATCGAGCGGGAATGGGTGCTGTGCTGCGCGCTCCATCATCGCGGACCCCTGCGTGACGATATCGCTTCCCGCACCGCGTGCCAGCGAACCTGAATAATATCCTTGCAGGAACCTCGTCTCCGGTATTCCTCCGTGCCGGATCGCGTCCCGACCAAGATCGGTAGCACCTTCCCACGGAGTGATTGCCTTGAGGTAGGATGGCCTCGTTTGGGAAGCACACATCCATTGGCTGATCGCCAGATAGGATACGCCGTTGAGACCGACCGAGCCGTTGCTCCAGGCCTGGACGCCTGCCCACTCGATAAGATCGGCATAGTCTTCCGGGTCCTTTTCCGAATAGATGCCGGCCTGCCCTTCCGAGTCATAGTACCCGCGAGCGTTGGCGACCACGACGACGTAGCCGTTCGGCACCCAGAAGCCGGGGTCCGGACCTTCCCAGGTCGTCAAATCAGAGATGTGCATCGTTCCAACGGCATTGCCCGACGCTTTAATTTTCGGAAGCGTTGAATATTCGTCCGGACCGAGATCCTTGCCATAGGCTGTCACGCACATGACGACGGGGAACCGACCGTCCCTGTCGGGTCGGCAGACGGTCGCTGCGAGGTGAACACCGTCACGCATCTTCACGCGGACGTCTCGTTCGACGATGACGCCGTCGGGCAACGGATACGTCACCGTTCCACGATCGCGTTCCGCGCTTGCGGTGTCTTCAACTGTGAACTGCTGCACTTACCCACTCCATTGTCGTAACTTCGTCGCAGATGTGAGTCCGATCGTCCATTTTCCGCGTCGGTGGTGTTTTCAATCTGTGATTTACCTCTAAATGATAAACCAAACTCATAACGGTTAATGAATAAGCCAATCACTAAAAAATATATCTCTTCTATAGCGATCCTAAATGAGTTGTGAGAAATAACTTTCTTGACACCTTCTCGACTGGGGTCTTGCTTAATAGCTTCAAACTCATGTTGGGTCGCAAACAATTGTGATGTAATAGTATTGACTTATTAATGCCTGTAAAAACTACGTAAAGCGTAGGTGCTATTGTTTTTACACATTAATTTGCTTACGTATGTTATCTAACAAAATATTACTCAAAAGTCATCTAAACTTTAGAAAGAAATTCTTAAATTCGTGTCGTTATTTAGCTAAAGTTTTGTTAAGATGCAATTGTTAACGATTTTTAGCGGAATCAAACCGCCAGGGTGTGGAGGAATAAATACTACTAACACACCTAATTTGGGAGAACAAACAATGGACAACTATATTTTGTTTGAAAATGCGCTTCAGATGCTTGTCAATGCCTTTCTTGCATCTGTAATGTTCATGATTGCAGCTTCGGGTATTGGTTTAGCGGTTATCGAATCGATCGAAAAGAGTAGCGATAGCTAATCATCTGGGCGAATATTCGAGTTACGCGATTCTCATCCCGACATCAGCTACATTTACTGTTAGCTATTTTGGGCTTAATAAAACTTAAATGAGTGCCTTTTAACCATTGCTTGCTAGTGTTTGCCGTTTTGCAACACTGGATGTATCGACTGTGGGGGCTTCATAGCATTGTCATATTACCTCAAAGTTGTAGGCTGTCTCGAATTAAAGCTTTTTAGAAGTTATCCCAATGGTGTGATGTACGGGATACTTCGATGTGAAGGAGTTGCTGCGTTGGTAATTGCAGCACGAAAATTTTGATATTTGTCGAAAACAGCGTTTGTAGGACTACCCGTAATTGATATGTCGTCGCATCTCAATCTTTACATGAGTTTCCGCGTGCGATATGCAATTACCGAGCAACATCAATCGTGCCACCTCTCCACACGGCTAAATTATCCTTAACCGAGGAATAATCAACTTCTATTTACTGAAATTTATGTGTTAGTTTTTACATAAAAATGGGAATACTGAAATTATTAGGAAAGAGGCGTTGTACAAGTCAAGATGCTTGCTGTGCTAATTAACGAGTACAACGTCGTCTTTAAATATTTCCAAGTAAAGGATAACACGAAAATGGGTTTATTTGACAAAATACTCGGTAATAATACGGTAAAAGAATCTCTAACACCTGCCGAAGCATTTGCGGCTATTACTTTATCCGCGATCGCATCGGATGGTTATTTATCTGAGGAAGAATCCCGAGGTATATATGCAGCATTATCGCGGATGAAGTTGTTTCGCAGTTATCCCAACGATGTGATGCAGCGCATGTTTGATAAACTTTTGGGTACTCTTCGACGCGAAGGAATGGATAGTTTGTTTAACGCAGCGAAGGAATCGTTACCCCAAGATTTGCGCGAAGCAGCGTTTGCAGTTGCAACCGATTTAATTTTGGTTGATGGTGTTGTGACTGACGAAGAACAAGATTTTTTAAACGATTTATTCCTAGCTTTGGGTTTGGATAGCGAAGTTGCCACGCAAATTGTCCAAGTGATGATGATTAAAAATCGCGGGTAATTTATAAGGGTCGTTGCTTTCTCAAATCCAATTAATCTTTATTTAATGGTCTGCTTCATTAGTTCCGAGGGGTTACAAGAATCAGGGTTTCGTAAAAGTTACCCGGATTCTGACCCTCTCGACTCGTCAAAATTAATGAAACAGACCACTAGTTTTCCACATATACCACCAAGGTGCAGTATTATCGCACCTTTTTTATTTTATTTCCCCCTACTCCCTACTCCCTACTCCCTACTCCCCCTTTTCCAAAAAAATATTTGCTTTCTGTGAAGAATTTGTTATAACTATTTTCCAAGACATGTAAAAATCAATTTTGTTAGATGCAAGTAAAAATGAAGTAGAATTGTCAACCTTAATGCTTATCGAAACAAGTAAAAGATTATAGGATTTAGAAGATTCTATCCTCGTGATATTGGTTAATGCCTGAATATAACGAACGAACCTTGGAAAGTCATAAATCGAATCATATGCCCTGCTGTGTCGCCCTCAATCAACTAGTTGAAATTCTTACTGCCAAGACTGTTAATGTATCGTCCATTGCTTTAGCGCAAACTAGCATAGGTATCCAAACAGACACAAGGTCATTGAAACCGGGAGAGGTGTTTGTAGCATTACGCGGCGAGCATTTTGATGGACATGCGTTTGTGGCAACGGCAATCGAAAAAGGTGCTTTAGCTGCAATCGTTGACTTTGAATACCAAAATCCCCAATTTCCTGTATTGCAGGTCAAAAATACGCTGTCAGCTTATCAAAAAATCGCTAGTTGGTGGCGGCAACAATTCAATATACCTGTAATTGGTGTTACAGGTTCGGTAGGTAAAACTACGACAAAAGAAATAATTGCGGCGGTTTTGGCAACGCAGGGTAAGGTTCACAAGACACATGCGAACTTCAATAACGAAATTGGCGTACCGAAGACTTTATTGGAAATTGACGCGGGACACGATTTTGCTGTAATTGAAATGGCAATGCGAGGTAGCGGACAAATTGCCGAATTAACCGAGATTGCCCGTCCAAATATAGGGGTAATTACAAATGTGGGAACAGCCCATATCGAGTTACTCGGTTCGGAAGAAGCGATCGCACGGGCAAAATGCGAACTTTTGGTAGAAATGCCATCAGATGGTGTGGCAATTTTAAATTATGACAATCCACTATTGATGGAAATTGCGGCATCGGTGTGGCAAGGTGAGGTTTTAACTTACGGGTTGTCGGGTGGAGATATTCAAGGAAAATTAATTGATAGCGATACGTTAGAAGTTGGGGGGATGCAGTTGCCTTTGCCTTTGGCAGGACGACATAATGCAAGTAATTTCTTGGCTGCATTAGCAGTGGCAAAAGTGCTAGATATTAGTTGGTCGTCGTTACAATCGGGTGTTGTGGTAAATATGCCGTCCGGGCGATCGCAACGGTTTACCTTGCCGAACGATGTGGTAATCTTGGATGAAACTTATAATGCTGCGCCCGAAGCGATGTTGGCAGCATTAAGTTTATTGGCTCAGACACCAGGTACAAGAAGGATTGCGGTGTTGGGTGCGATGAAAGAATTGGGCGAGCGATCGCAACAACTACACCAGCGGGTTGGTGAAATGGTACTTTCTCTGAATTTGGATGCGTTGTTAGTATTGGTTGATGGGCAAGATGCAGAAGCGATTGTCAAAAGTGCTGAAGGCGTACATTCGGAGTGTTTTGTTACCCATGCCGATATGGTTGCGCGGTTAAAGACCTATATGAAAGCAGGCGATCGCTTACTTTTTAAAGCTGCCCATTCGGTCGGTTTGGATCGAGTTGTCAGTCAGTTGCGTGCTGAGTTTACTTGTTAAGTTAAATAAATAAAATAACTCAAAGACCCTGTTTTGTGTAGTACATAAGGGTCTTTGTTTTTTGAGGTTGAGGTATAGCACTATTACCAGCAATAATTGCTACACATTACCCATTTGTAAAATCAAGCGTCGATGGAACAAAACCGTACCTAAATTAGCGACCAAACAAGTAATCGCAAGCGACAGCAAAATATAAGTAGGAGGCATGACTATACCAACTTGGAACCAAGTATAAACATGAAATATCATCACTACAGCAAAAATGCTCGCAATTCCAGCCGATTGCCATACTTGCCGCGAGGGACGGTGGAGGAAAGTTAAAATTACCGTCACTAACGTAGCAAGCAAAATTGCTGGCACAAGAAAAGTACAAATGCCGACACAATTTGCGCGAGAGAATTCAGATAAGATATTCAAGTCGAGCATTATTTTTGTCATAGTTTGAATCTATTATAAGTTTTTTGTTTTTTCGTTAAACCATTCAATCATCAGATATCCACACTTAATAACTAAATTTAAATTTAATTTACATAATTTAATTCACAACTAATTTTTCGCCAAAAATTGAAATAATAAATCATTTGATAGGATAGCGTAAAGTGCTGCAAGCTGATTCTTTATAGACTACGAACAATATTTTTTAATTTGATTAAAACTGTAGACAAAACTGCGCCTGACAAGGAACGCGAATCGCCTGCGTCTGCGTGTGAGTTAATCAGTGTCCTAAGCTGCCGTCGTTCTATAATTGTCAATTTGTTAACAATCGTTTACTGAAATTTATTAATTACTATCAATTCTCCGATATCCTGTTGCACTTATACAAATAAAAAGGTGGGGATTACCCACCGTTGTATTACAAAATCTTAATCAACCCATTAAAATTACTGTATCGATAACGTGAATCACACCGTTATCAGCTTCAATATCTGCCGCTAAAACTGTCGCATTTTTAACTTCAAACCCATCGGAACAATTGATGTTAATTGTCGAACCCTCAACCGATGTCACAGTTCCCAGCTTTGCTAAATCATCCTTCGACAACTTACCAGGTACAACGTGATACGTGAGAATCCGCGTTAACTGAGGAATATTCTGCACCAGAGTTGTAATTGTACCCGGTGGTAACTTGGCGAAAGCCTCATCATTGGGTGCAAACACAGTAAACGGACCTGGACTTTTTAGTGTTTCCACCAATCCCGCAGCTTGGACTGCGGTAACAAGAGTTGAAAACGAACCCGCATTAACCGCAGTATCAACAATGTCAGCCATATTTTAATAGAGATAGCTTTATGTAAATTGTAAATTATCCTTAATATTGTTTGCTTAGTATTTATAAATGATTTCAATTGGTTGTAGCGATAAATAGACTAATATTTTTGAAACCCAGAGGCTTAGACAATCTATATAACTCTTTAGAGTATTATCCATAATCATTGATAGATTTCGACGAACGTCGTCCTTTGGAATTTTGTTGCTATTTTCGGGAATCCGAAACGGATAAGCAACTGCGTTAGGTGCAAGTTTGCCGTTAATTGGGTGTTTGTATCAGCAGTTAAAGTTTTTGGATGCGAGGAGTAGGGAGTAGGTAGGGGCGGGGTAAAGAGCGCCCGTTATTGAGTGGAGGGAGTGGAACCAAAGTTTGTTGGGATTATCTGCGAATTTGCAGCCGATTCTATCGTATTCCTGAACGATGCGTGAGAAATCAGATCCCCGACAACTTTTACGCATGTCGGGATCTAGGTCTTTGATAAGCGAGGACAACTATATGATTACTGTTAAAAATAAAATTAATTTTGAAACAATAAACAAACAATACTTATTAAATAATGTTGACAAAATTCGCATCTTGATTTCGATATATAACTATTGATAGAAGAGATAACCTTAATTTTAACGTAATTTCATCTTAATACCTTTATTGGTTAATTTTATTGAAATAACTAAAGGCGGATTTAATTAAAAAACTGTAAAAAATAAATTATACCGTTTTACTTTCAGTATATCGCCGATCTAGCGTAAATGTTTGAGCAGACAATATAGCCAACGCTACATGGCGATCGCACTTCGTATCCCCCTCTAGATTTGAGATAAATCGCGGACTCAACAGGGTCTAAGCATTTATATTACGCACCTAATTGACTCCGACGCTGACCGACTATATTAATTATCAACAACTTAAACTATGTTCGAGACAACCTGTCAATATCTTCGCGGTATTATCGAAGGTAGTCATGATTTGATTGCTGCATTAGATTTAAATTTTAAGTTTACAACCTTTAATCGTGCCTATCGCCAAGAATTTGAAAACATTTTTGGTACTAAAATTGAAGTTGGCATGAGTCTGGTTGATGCTTTAGCGCATCTACCCCAGGAACAAGCACTAGCGATGGAGATTTGGGGACGAGCTTTGCAGGGTGAAGAATTTACTGTTATTAAAGAATTTGGTGATGAAAATAGGGCACGTAATTATTATGAAATTACTTATAGTTCGATTAGAAACGATGGGGACGAATTAATCGGTGCAAGTCATATTATCCGCGATGCCACGACTCGCATTCAAGTCGAACGCGAAGTTAGTAATCTTCAAGAAAATTTAGAACAGCAATTAGCGCAACTTGAAGCTATTTACGCGACTGCTCCAAGTGGTTTATGTTTCGTTGATACTAACTATCGCTACGTGCGAGTCAACGATCGGTTGGCACAAATGAATGGGTTGTCGGTATCGGAACATATTGGAAGGTCGGTCCGCGAAGTTTTACCCGAACTCGCGGATACATTAGAACCTCTGTATCGGTCAGTAATTGAGACGGGTATACCGATATTAAATCACGAAATTCAAGGGTTAACCCTAGCACAAAGAGAAGTTGAACGCGATTGGTTGGTAAGTTACTATCCGCTCAAAGACGCGAATGGTACGATACTAGGAATTAATGCTGTAGTGCATGAGATTAGCGAGCGCAAACAAGCTGAAGAAAAATTGCGATCGCAAACTCAAATTATTAACCAAATCCACGATTCAGTAATTTCTACCGACCTCGACTCTCGTATCACCAGTTGGAATCAAGGGGCAGAAAGAATATTTGGTTACAGTGCTGCCGAAGTAATCGGTCAGCATGTATCTTTACTTTACCAGTCCCAAAAGCATGAGAATTTACGAGCGCAAGTAATTGAATCGCTGTTTGCCAAAGGTCAGCACGAAATGGAAACAGCATTACTGTGCAAAGACGGCAAACTAATTGACGTACACCTATCGCTGTCGCTGCTACGCGACCAAAATCAGAACCCGACGGGAATGATTGGGTATGCAATGGATATCACTGCACGCAAACTTGCTGAAGCAGCTTTACGCGAAAGTGAGGAACGTTACCGCATTATTAGCGAGACTGTACCAACAATTTTGTTTACTAATTTCGCGGATGGTAAAAACGAATATTGCAACCAGCGCTTTTATGAATATACGGGAATGCCCAATGGAAGTAGCAAAGATTATAATTGGGCATATGCCTTACATCGTGATGATGTCGAGCGTTACATCCAACAGTGGCCAGTATGGATTGAACAAGGTGAACCTTTTGAAGTCGAATGTCGTTTTCGTCGATTCGATGGACAATATCGTTGGTTTTTAGGTCGTTGCTTACCGATTCGCAACTTGGCAGGCGATATTATTAAGTGGTTTGGTGTTTGCGTCGATATTCACGACTTCAAAGAAACGCAGCAAAATCTGCGCGAAAGCGAAGAAAAGTTTCGCCAGTTAGCAGAAAATATTCACGAGCATGTTTTTTGGATAACTGAACCTCAACAACATCGGTTAATCTACGTCAGTCCTGCTTATGAAGAAGTTTGGCAGCGTTCCTGCACCACTTTATACGAAAATCATGCTGAATGGTTTGAAGCAATTCATCCCGAAGACCGGGAACGGGTAAAAATTAGATACCGGGAGCAAGGATTACAAGGTAACTACGACGAAGAATATCGGATTATTCGCGCTGATGGTTCGGTACGTTGGGTACGCGATCGCGGTTTCCCAATTCATAACCCATCTGGCGAACCTTATCGGCTTGTTGGTATATCTGAAGACATTACTGCGCGTAGAGAAGCGGTGTCAGCGCTGCGTGCAAGCGAGGAAACAGCTTGGCGGCAACTTGTTGAAATTGATGCAATTTATACAGCGGCTCCGATTGGACTTGCTTCCATCGATCGAGATTTCCGCTATCTTCGCGTTAACGAGCGGTTAGCCGAGATGAATGGTTTCTCAGCAGAAGCACATATCGGACGCAAATTGCACGAATTGCTACCCGAAATCGGTACATTACAAGACGTAGTTTTTCAACAAGTTCTGGAATTTGGCGAACCGATTTTTAATCTTGAGATTCGCAGTACAACACCCGCACAGCCAGGAGTCGAGCGCGATTGGCTGGTTTGTTATTATCCGTTAAAGGGAAGTGAGGGTGAGGTTTTGGGTATTAACATGTCAGTAATGGAAATTACCGAGCGTATAAAGATAGAAAAAGCACTTGCGGAAAGCGAGAGAAAGTACAGATTTTTGGCAGATGCGATTCCAGAGATTGTTTGGACAGCAGATAACGACGGGTTAATCGATTACTTCAACCGACGCTTTTATGAATATACTGGATTAGCGCATGAGGAAACAGTTGCATCTGGTTGGGAAAAAGTCATGCATCCCGATGATGTGGAAAGATGCGCTCATCGATGGCTTGAAGCACTACAAAGCGGTACACCTTACGAGAACGAACAACGTTATTTAAGAGCTGCTGATGGTATATACCGCTGGCATTTGGTACGAGGTTTGCCTCTTCATGATGATAGCGGCAACATTGTCAAGTGGTTTGGGACTTGTACCGACATCCACGAGCAAAAGCAAATCGAACAAGAACGCATCTTGATTTTAGAACGCGAACAAGCCGCACGCCAAGAAGCTGAAACCGCGAACCGAATTAAAGACCAATTTTTAGCAATACTTTCCCACGAATTGCGATCGCCTCTTAATCCCATACTAGGATGGACGAAGCTGATTAAAAACCGCAAGTGCGATGCAGCGACTTTATCCAAAGCTTTGGATACTATCGAGCGCAATGTCAAGTTACAAATTCAACTAATTGATGACTTGCTCGATATTTCTCGAATTTTACGTGGGAAGTTGATTTTAAACACAAATCCCGTGGATTTAAGTGCTGTCATCGATGCAGCAATAGAAACAGTACGAACCGCAGCACAAACAAAATCACTGCAAATCGAAACCAGGATAGATATTAATGTCGGTCAAGTGTTGGGTGACTTTAATCGCTTGCAGCAAGTTGTGACAAATTTACTTACAAATGCTGTTAAATTTACACCCAGTGGTGGCAGTATCGAAGTTTGGTTGGAAGCAGTTAGAGAAGGGGGATTAGCGCTGATTCAAGTTAAAGATACGGGTAAAGGTATCAAGAGAGAGTTTTTACCACACATCTTTGAATATTTCCGCCAAGAGGATAGCAGCACCACCAGGCAGTTTGGTGGATTGGGGTTGGGATTGGCAATTGTTAGTAATATCGTTGAGATGCATAACGGTACTGTCACAGCAGATAGCGCTGGGGAAGGACAAGGAGCAACTTTCTCAATTAAGTTGCCAATTATACCATCTCCAATTTTGTTGGATGATAGCAACTTAGTTCCGGAACCGGGGAATATTGAAGGTGTGAAAATATTGATTGTAGATGACGAGCCAGATACGCGAGAATTTATGCGCGTTTTGCTAGAAATTAGTGGAGCAGATGTGACGGTTGCAACTTCGGCATTAGATGCTCTCACAAAACTGATTGAGTCTCCACCCGATGTTTTAATCAGCGATTTAGGGATGCCGGAAATGGATGGGTATCAGTTAATACGTGAAGTTCGGCAATTAACAGATACACATATAAAGAAAATTCCGGCAGTTGCACTTACTGCTTATGCTGGAGAAATGGATCGGCAACAAGTCTTAGCAGCTGGTTTTAACCGTCACATTGCTAAACCCGTTGATACTGATGAATTAATTTGGACAGTCACTGATTTAGTTAGAGGAAGAGGTAAAGGAAATTAGGTATGTAGTAGCACTTCAGCGCTGTTTAAAGAAGCAGTTCTTCGGGTAGCGCAACTACAAACGGGGTAGGTTGGGTGGAACGGAGTACAACCCAACATCAACGAAACTGTAATGTTGGGTTCCGCTGTCGCTCCACCCAACCTACAAAACTACAAAACTTCTGACTTCTTATGTAAATATACAAATGTTAGTAAAGCTCAGACGATGGGTACTCTAACGCTAGGATTTGATTTAACCTCATGACTAAGCCTAGCGTTCAACTTAATAAATCTCTATCTTTGCGACTTGTGCTGATTGTCCCATTTGTGTTGCAAATTTTTGCAGCTGTGGGATTAGTGGGATATCTTTCTTTCCGAAATGGGCAAAAAGCTGTTAACGACCTTGCTTTGAAGTTACAAAACGAAGTAAGCGATCGCGTCGATCAACACCTCGATGGCTATTTTAATACTGCACGTCACCTTGCTGAGGTGAATGGGAATGCGTTTGACATTGGTTTGCTTAACCCAGAAGACCTCGAACAGCTTGGACATTACTTCTGGACGCAGATGGAGCAATTTGATGTTGGATACATTAGTTTTGGTAAAAAATCAGGTGAATTTGCTTCTTCCGGTCGCTTTTTTGAGGATCGGATTACAGTCAGCGAGCGTTCCAACAGAAGAAATAATGATTGGAAAGAGCGCATTTATGATGTAGATAAACAAGGGAACCGTCAGAAAATTGCTGTAGTTCAGGACTATGATTTTACTGAGGAGTCGTGGTATACCAAAACTGTTGAAGCTGGTAAACCAGTTTGGAGCAATATTTTTCAATGGGATTCTGCTCCAGAAGTTTTATCGGTATCTGCTAATCGTCCCGTGTACGATAAAAGCAATAATCTAATCGGTGTTGTGGGAATCGATCAGCGTTTAACGCATATAGGTAATTTTTTACGTAATTTAAAAGTTAGCCCTTCAGGAAAAATATTTATTCTCGAACGTAATGGATTAATTATTGCTAGTTCTAGTACAGAGCGTCCTTATGCTTTAATCAATGGTAAACCTAGCCGACTTAAAGCAGTTGATAGTAAAGATATTTTAATTCAAGCGACTGCAAAACACTTAGATAAGCACTTTGGTGATTTGAGCAAAATTACAAAAAGTCAGCAACTTGATTTTAGAGCCAAAAACCAACACCAATTTGTGCAAGTGACACCCTGGAAAGATGATTGGGGTTTAGATTGGTTGGTTGTGGTTACTGTCCCTGAGTCTGATTTTATGGGACAAATTAACGCTAACAAACGTACTACTATTGTGCTTTGTTTGAGTGCGCTAGCTATCGCAACGCTGTTAGGAATATTCACCTCTCGCTGGATTACTGGACCCATTTTGCGGTTAAGAAAAGCGAGCGAAGCTATTGCTGCGGGAGAACTCGATATTCTAATTAAAGTTAGGGGAATTAACGAATTAGAATCTTTAGCTAATTCATTTAATCAAATGGCTGGACAATTACGCACATCTTTTACTACATTAGAAAAAACGAATACAGAATTAGAACAACGTGTAGAAACACGGACGAATGAATTAAAAACAGCCAAAGAAATTGCTGATAATGCAAACCAAGCAAAGAGCGAATTTCTTGCTAATATGAGCCATGAATTACGAACTCCGCTGAATGGTATTCTTGGCTATGCACAAATTTTACAGCGCAGCGAATCTTTGACAGAAAAGGGACGTAAGGGTATTGAAATTATCCATCAATGTGGTTCGCATTTGTTGACGTTGATTAATGATGTGTTAGATTTGTCGAAAATTGAAGCCAGAAAAATGGAATTGTACCCGACAGATTTTCATTTTCCAGCATTTCTTGAAGGTGTGGCAGAGATTTGTCGAATTAAAGCCGAACAAAAAGTAATTGATTTTAATTATCAACCAAGTCAAGATTTACCAATCGGTATTCGTGCTGATGAAAAGCGATTGCGGCAAGTTTTAATTAATTTACTTGGTAATGCAATAAAATTTACCGATAAAGGTAGCGTAACTTTTTCTATTCATGTTGAAACGCAAAATATAGAGACGCGAAATTTCGCGTTACATAAATTAAATACCCCTAAGTCCCTACTCCCTATTCCCTACTCCCCCTCTTACAAAATTCGCTTTCAAATTGAAGATACCGGAGTTGGTATGACTTCCGAACAGTTGCAGAAAATTTTCTTACCATTTGAACAAGTTGGAGATGCTAAAAAACAATCTGAAGGAACTGGATTAGGGTTAACTATCAGTCAGCAAATTGTCCAAATGATGGGAAGTAAATTAGAAGTGCAAAGCAAAGTCGGTAAGGGAAGTATATTTAGTTTTGATGTAGAGTTAGAAGAATCAAAGCAATGGGCAGAAGCTTCGAGGGTGTTGCAACAAGGTACTGTGACAGGTTATGAAGGTAATCAACGTCAAATATTAATAGTAGATGATAAGTGGGAAAATCGTTCGGTGATTATGAGTTTATTAGAACCAATCGGTTTTAAGGTTACAGAAGCAAGTAATGGAAAAGAAGCTTTAGAAAAAATCAATGCTTATCCACCCGATTTGATTATTACAGATTTGATGATGCCTGTAATCGATGGCTATGGTTTGATGGAACAATTGCAGAAATCTCTGCATGAAAATATCCCGATAATTGTTTCCTCTGCTAGCGTATTTGAAAGCGAACAATACAAAAGTTTGAATGCGGGTGCTTGTGCTTTTCTACCTAAACCAGTCCCTGCTGATAGCTTGTTGGAGTTATTGCGATCGCATCTCAATTTAGAATGGGTTTATGCTGCATCTGCTGAAATTTTAACTAATCAAGATAAAGCTTACCAAGTTATTTTCCCTGAAGTGAATATTTTAATGCATCTTTATGAACTAGCCCAAGAGGGTGATACAGATAGTATTTTAGATATAGTTAATGGACTTAAAGTAGAAAATTCTCAGTTTACTTCTTTTGCCGATCGAGTAACGCAATTGACGGAGAATTTTCAATTGAAGAAGCTACGCGAAATGCTTAATGAGGCTATTCATAATTAGTAGTCGGTACTTAGAATGTGATGTTTACTAAAAGGTTTTAGAACCCCCCAAATCTCCCGATAAGTTGGAGGACTTTAAAAAATTTTAGCCCCCCTTAAAAAGGGGGGTTGGGGGGGTCGAAATTTTCAGTTATTATGCAATAAAATAACTTTTAATTATCCAAAACTATGCAAAATTCATTCTCAGATACTGGATTCATTCTCATTGTTGATGATAATCCCACAAATTTATCGGTTTTATCGCAAGCGCTCAAGAGTGCTGGATTTGCAATCAGGATTGCTGAAGATGGAGAAAGTGCAATCAATTCGATCAATCGCAAACCACCTGCATTAATTTTATTGGATATTCAAATGCCAGGAATGAGTGGTTTCGAGGTTTGCCAACAACTAAAAGCTAATCCGTTGTTGCATAAGATTCCAATTATTTTTATGACAGCTTTAGCTGATACCGAAAGTAAAGTCAAAGGATTATCATTAGGTGCTGTTGATTATATTCCAAAACCGTTTGAACAAGAAGAAGTGATTGCGAGAGTTCGCATACATTTACAATTGCAACAATTAAATAACCAATTGGAACAACAAGTTATAGAACGTACAGAATCTTTAAAAAAGACACAATTACAGCTTCTTCAACAAGAAAAAATGTCGATGTTAGGGCAATTAGTTGCAGGTGTTGCCCATGAAATGAATAATCCGATTGGTTGTATTGCTGGAAATATGTCTCCGATTAAGGACTATATTGGTGATATCACCCAAATTTTACTGCTTTGTCAGGAGAATGAGTCCGATTTACCTGTAAGTATAAGGGATGCGATTGCAAGCTGCGATTTAGACTTTGTTCTCGAAGATTTGCCGAAGCTGATCAATTCTATCAAATTAAGTACAGAGCGGATTAAAGATATTTCGACTTCGTTACGAAATTTTGCTCGTGCTGATACGTCGCAGAAGGTTACTGTCGATTTGCACGAAGGAATTGATGGAACTTTATTAATTTTAGGTCATCGAATTAAAGCATCGAGTCGTAGACCAAATATTCAAATTATTAAACAGTACAATCAAGTCCCGAAAGTTGAATGTTATCCAGAACAAATTAATCAAGTATTCATGAATATTATAGCAAATGCTATCGATGCACTTGATGATAGTTGGCAACAAGGTAAATTAGATCGTAATTTAACTATTCAAATTACTACAGAATTTAATTCTCAAGATGTCATAATTCGGATTGCCGATAATGGAATGGGAATGTCCGAACCCGTTCGAGAGCGAATTTTTGACCAATTATTTACAACAAAACCGATGGGACAGGGAACCGGATTAGGACTTGCGATCGCATATCAAATTATTGTCGAAAAGCACGATGGTAAATTAACTGTTAATTCTACACCCGGACAAGGTGCAGAATTTCTGATTACTCTCCCTATTTAAGCATTTGATTTTAAACTATAAATAACTACTTTACTACTTTGTTTAACTCAGAAAAAGACGTAAAAGACTACTATCCTCTACCACCTGGCTACTCTGTCCGTCGCGCTACGGACGAAGATATTCGCAAGCTCGATTATACTATCACTATACCAACAGGAATCGGAATCATCTTTGGACTATCAGTAGTTGCAATTCCAATTTTTTCAATGCTGATTCAATCAAGTTTGCAAAATTGGGAGCATATGCAAGCAGCTATGCAATTAGAAACTGGAACGCGAAAATCTACACCTTCTTTTCAAGATTGGTATCAAATTATTTTTGCTTACTTAGGTCTTGATAAGTGGTTTTTGGGACTTATTACGGGTTTAGGCATTGTCCGCAGCATTTACTTATTTATAAAATCGCTTTTCCCAAAATCCGAACAGAGTTATCAACGTTGGATTGCTACATATAATAGCCGAATTATTGGACAAGCAATACTTCAAGAAAAGCAAAACTATTCGTTACTTGTGTATGTAAGTATTGATTCCGATTATTGGTAGCAAGGTGTTGGTTCTTGCTTAGTATGGAATAGTGTAAAAGATGCAAAAAAACCGCTTTATTTAACTTGCAGACCTCCCTTAGAAGCTTTTTATCAACGCTTCGGGTTTGTTTCAGTCACAAAGCGACAGCAACCAGTAGAATTGAGACGACACAATACTGGTAGCGTTATGGTATTACTTGAAGCAATACCATCAGAACGTAATCAGCACCAGTTTATATTACCAACTGGATATTCGATTCGTAGTATTCATAATATCTGGATGCGGTGGCAAGTATATCAGCAATTATGGTCAAACAAATCATTTAGAGAGTCGCGCTTTTATATCTTTAAATTTATCGCTATCATATTTCTAACGTTGATTATAGGTATTACAATTATTTGGAGTATTGCAGGCATTTGGGATATTTATTGGCTAGCTGGTATCGTTAGTATCATCGCACTTTTAACCCCCATATTCACTATTTTTATCTACTGGCAAGAATGGGTAATTCAGCGAAACGAAAACTCGGTTGCTTATGCTCATTTATCGTGTCGTTTAAAATATTCTATTCTTTATTGCTTGCATGTAGAAAATAGCTATCACGAACAACTAATTAGTCAAGCATTTTTGGAACGCTTAACTCGACGAATTCAGTTACCTATTTACCTCGTTTGTCCGCGTCAGGATCTTAAATTATATACTCCGCTTGGCTTTGTTCTAATTAGTCAACAAACATTACCTTTTGAACTGCAAATTATCCGCTTTCAAAATTATATTGCACTAAAATATGATACATTAGAATACCGTTAATATAGTATCTTTTATCAAAGATAACTTTGGCAGCAAAAACCATCGTATTAATTGTGGCTTTTAAAAAAGGCTAGGAGAAAGGGTAGCATTAGTACGTACCTACTTAAAACCGTAAAATTTCCTGCTGATACCCTGACGGTGCAGGTTCAATTTCCCACACTAATCCCTCTCCCGCACTTAATGCAACTTCAATATAAAGTTCTTTGACAGGTGCAGTTGCAGTATCTTGGTTGTTTTCAAAAGGTTGTAAATCTTCTGTCAGCAATCGTAATTTGAAACCTGCTGGAATATTTCCGCTCTTTCCGGCATTTCGCAACTCAAACCGCCAAATATTATCTTCAGAATTTTGTTTAGCTAGGACGCGCAACTCGTATTTTCCACCATTTATAGTCAATTCGCGCACCAGTACTGTTTTGGCTGCTACTACCTCCGAACCCCTTGCACCAAGCAAACTTGGTTGAATTTCTATTCTTCTCCAACCGAGATTTTGAGCAAACTCGGATACTCCTTGCTGCATCCACTCAAGCACAGACCATTGTTCGGGCATTTTTTGCCGCTTTTCGTATAATCGTTGTCGCATTCCACCGTGTTCGAGTACCGCTCCCCAGGTAGCAAAGGGCACTGCCATACGCAGAGCTATCAGTTCGGGGTTGCTCAAACGTTCGAGTAAATTTTCGGTTTGGATAACAGATAGTATGGGTAATGGTGCAACTTCGGTACGGATAACTTCATCTGGGCAAAGTTGACGCGCTAGCCACAATACACCGACATCGGCAAATATATCTTCAGGGGAGAGCGAGTAAGTGCGATCGCTCGCATCGTAATTCGCTTTTTGTTTGAGTTGTGCTTGAGTAGTATAACCCCAAACTCGCAGCCCACCATCATCGGGTTCGATTTGTACCGCTAGGTAATAGTCTGCCGTCCATGAGGGAATGTCTACCCATTCTTGGGGAATGCGAAACTCGCTCAAATCGAGCGCTTCGGTGGGAATTATAACGATTCTCCCCGCGTCACAATCTATAGCTGTGCCTGTAGTTACTTCCCAAAAACTAGGTAAAGAAGCTGTATTAGGGAATATTTTCGCTTCGGGTGCGTATTCATCGCGCAACCAAGGTAATAAAGTATTTAGGCAAAGACAGTTAATATAAGCATTCCAACGGCTATTTGCTGTTGAAAAGCGTTCGGTTTGCTGCCAAGCGGCGGCGGCTTCGGATTCAGTAAAATCTAACCATAAATGTGTCATTTTAGTCAAGGTTGCTGAGGATTGATTAAAAGTCATAATTATTACTCCAATTACGAGGGAGGACTATAGTAACCCTTCAACCATTCCTCCATAACGGTGCTGATATAGTTTAGTACCGTTGAGTTTAGCGAAATATGCAGCGTCTTTTGACTCCATGTCGCTAATTTGAGTAACAATACTTCTCGCGCTTTTGTTAATCGGCGCGAAATCGTATATTGTTTGACATCTAGCTGTTTAGCAATTTGTTGTTGCGTCAGTCCTCGACCGTAGTACAGTTGGAAAATTTCTTGCGCTTCTTTATCGAGTTCTGCCAAAGCTGCGATTAAGATATTACCGATATTTTGTTGCTGCGACTTTCTGTCGTCTTGTTCTTCTTCAGCAATAAATTCAGCCAGTAATGAATCTTGCTTCATTTGGGGTAAATTATCTAATAATTCCCCCGTACCTTCGTCACCTCTGGGGGCGTTAAGCGAAGTAAAATTTGGATATAAATAGATTCGTGCAGTTTTTGCACAAGCTAGCATCCATTTTTCCATCGTTTCGGGACTGCATTCCGAACCTGGGTGCGAAAGAGTATGACGTTGACTATTGTACATCTTAGAAATTGCTGACCATGTTGCAGCTTCGGGTTTGGGAAGTTTGCGAGTTCCTGTTGCTTGTTGGGGAACGTATTGCGCTAAAAAACATTTCCAAGCTAATACGTAACTAGCAATTGTTTCCACTCCCAACCCAGCATTTTGCAACGATTCTACAAACCGCTTAGAAGACAACTTTCTTAACAATCGCCAATTTGTACAAATGTCAACTTCCCCTTGAGTTCGCAGTATTTCCTTAAGTTTGCTGCTAAAAATGGCGCTTGCGTAGCTGCTAAGGCTAAATCCAACCTGTGGATTGTACCCAACTAGTACCTTATCAACTTGTGCGATCGCAATCTGAAAACAATCCGACAAAGTATACTGTACCGTCGAAACATTGCCAATTGTCTTTTGAGCAGCCCAATAACAGGATTCTTGTAAATACGCTGATAAATGATATACAGCTAATTCCGATTGATTTTTCCATAATTTATACAAGTAAACTACCCAAAAATCCTCTGAAGATTCCGGTTGAGGTAGCGAGTTCTGATAGTTACGTATATTTCTACGCAGTCTCGCATCAGTAACCCAACCCATTGCCCTGTCAGCTTCAAATTGCAGAAAAGTTGAAAATATTTCAGTTATACCCTGACGCGATCGCATAAGCTAACCACCTAACAATGCATAATTCCAACACCAGTATAGTTATATAACTTAAAACGCAAGCAAGTCATTTGTCCTTTGTGATTGGTCATACTTGTGTTTATTTCCACTTACCTGACTATACCAAGGTATGTTCAACACCCAAAATCCTCACGAATGACAATTAACAACAGATAAATGATACCCTTAGTTATATTAAGTTTTGTAATTTATGCATAATTTCTCGGACGAAGCCAGAATATGAACTTAATAGCGGTTGCTTCTAAAATTTCAATTTTCATTAAAACTATTAAATAACAAAATGAACATCAATAGCAGAGACTAATTATATTCCAATTTACTTATATTTAAATAGATTTACTAACACTTGATAATTTTAAACCGTATTTTCAGATAATATATTGTCATCACTACGATTTTTAATCGCTAAGCTACTTATTTTCAAATGGCCAAATAACAATCAGTTTTCTTGGGATTATAATTTTGCTCTTTCATTGACTTCAGAAAAAACTAATTACAATTGCTTTTAGAATTGGAGTAGTAAAAATGTCTCCTATAGGTATTGGTAACAGCCATACAAATACTCTCAAAACAGGAGTTGCCAAGCTTTGGATTTTATTGGTGGGAGTCAACCAATATCAGGATGCACAACTACCCTCGCTACGCTATTCGGCAATCGATTGTAAAGGATTGGGGGAAGCTTTAGCTTATTCGACACAGGGGTTTCCCCAAAAAGAAGTAATTATTCATAACGACTTTGCTCAAGTTATGCCGACATCGGCAACCGTGCGTAGTAGCTTGGAGAGGATTGTCACGCAAACGCGATCGCAAGACACTATCGTACTTTATTTTTCCGGGCACGGAATGCTCGATCCGAATACTCAGCAACCAGTTTTATGCATGACAGACACCCAAAAAAGCCACCTTTTAGATACGGGTATTGGAATGCAAGAATTGTTACAAATTTTAGGAAGAAGTTCCGCACACCAACAGTTACTTTGCCTCGATACCTGTCATAGCGGTGACATGATGCTATGGGGAACAAGCAACGCAACTCCTCGCAATCCCGAAAATCTCAATCCCACACCACAATTATTACAAATTTTACGCCAACGTGCGGCTCAGAGTAAAGGTTTTTGCGCGTTGTTATCGTGCGACCAGGGGCAGCAGTCGTGGGAGTTTCCCGAACTCGGTCACGGGGTATTCACATACTTTTTGATGCGGGGACTGTTAGGTGAAGCGGCGGATTCTCAAGGTGTGATTGAAACTGATGGTTTGTATAAATATATTTATCGGCAGACTCTGCAATATATTGACAAACTCAATCAGCAAGTGCGGCTAATTAATCAACAAAAACGCAACCGAGGTGATAGTAAAATTCATCCCGAATATCCTTTACAAACTCCAAAACGTATTGTCGAAGGTGTTGGAGAATTAATTTTAGGATTTAAACCGGAAGTTAAGAAGGAAAATTCCCCACAACAGCACTTAGCGCAGAATGTTCAAGGAGCGAAGATGCGTAAGCGTCGCGCTATTATTGTTGATGGACTTACTAATGGCAGTAAAACCTCAATCGATTTTGGTCGAGTTTTACGCGGTGCAGGTGGTTTTGAACTCGAATATTTTCCCGGTCAAGGTAAAACTTGGTCGCAAGTACGCAGTGCATTGCAATTCTGCTTGCGTCGGGAAACACCAAAACCAGAATCTACGCATATAGCTATAAATGATACGCCAACTACGTTGTTATATTTACGCGGTCGAATCGAAGAAATTGAAGACGGGGAAGCGTGGTTAATTTTGAGCGATGAATTGCGTCTAAGTCGCTCTTATTTACGGCAAGAATTACGTCGTGCCAGTGCCGTGCCACAAATTATCATACTCGATTGCCCTGGTGCAACCACTCTCGAAAACTGGCTCGAAGACTTGCATTCTGGTTGCGAACAACCTCAATGTGCGATCGCATCTGCATCCAAAGAAGGTGAGTCCGAACTATTTTCCCAAGTATTACTTGAAACATTAAGTGAATCCGATCCGGGTATAGGTTTATCTATTGCCGGATGGGTTGCCCATATTCAAAGCCGCTTAGAGCCTAAAAACGCACATCTCCATGTTTGGTTGTGCGGTATTCAAGGTGTCATCGATATTCTTCCCGGCAATATTACCTGGGTTTTTGGAAATGATGACCAATATCAAACACCTATTCAAATACCTGATACGGCTATTTCAAAAGATATCGAAACTGCATTACCGATACAGATACAACTACAGTCACCAGTGCAATCGTTGAAAACCGATCCTCACGAAGCATTGCCACAACCAAAAGCATTACCCACTCTTCAAAAATCATCAAATGCAGGTACAACTGATTTCCCAATCTTAGAATCTCTAGATTCCGCAACAGTTCAATCTTTTGTAACTGTTAGCTCTCAACAGCATTCTCAACTCGAACAGCTGTTAATTCGACTTATAGGACCAGTTGCCCCAACTTTACTCAAAAAAGTTTTGCTTCAAGCGAAAAATTCTAAACATTTCCTCAAAGAACTAGCAATTAACTTACTACCAGAACAGCGAAACGAGTTTGAAGTACAGGTAATGCAGATTGCCCAAACTCCTACTCAAACTCCAGCTACTTCATCCAATGTATCTAGTTCTCAATCTCGAATAATTGATGCCACTTTTATTGGTCAGTGCGAACGCGAGTTAAGCAACTTAATTGGTCCGATTGCAAATTATATCATTTACGACATATTAAAGAGATATCCTCAACTTACCTCAACCGAACTGATAGACAAACTGGCAGCAGAAATTCCCGATGCTCGTACAGCCATCGAGTTTCAACAACGATTTAAGGATAAGAACAGAGGGAGTAGGGAAGTAGGGAAATAGAGGAGCTTTGAGTGGAGTTACTGTTTTTATTTCCCCTTCTCTCGTTCTCCTCTTCTCCTCTTCCCCTCTTCCCCCTACTCCCTACTCCCTCCTTCCTGACATTTCTGCAAAAGTTCTTTGTTAGCGACAGTCACATTATTAAGCCGATAAAAATCGCGTAATGGTAATGAGTAAGCGTAAATCGTAGATTCGTCATCTTTGACATTAGAGATACTATTATTTGATGCGACTTCAGTTGTATTACCGTCACCCGCATAACCATTCACTGTCATTGCTAATTCGCCAGTTTCATCAACGCTTCCATTAAAGCAGCTATATTCAGATTGGGGCATGTAAAGCGCACCTGTGACTCGACCTTGCCGCTTTTCAAATACAACGTAGCTTTGTCCAATTTGTTCGGGTTTGGAAGATTGTCCGTAAAGGTAAATTCCGTCTTCGCTAGGGAAATTACCATTTGTTGCAACTCCAGATTCTCTATTTACTGCTGCTTGTGCGTCATCGGGAATCAAAGCAGTAATCAGGGGTTGTTTTACTACTTCAGACGATTTTATACTGCTAACTGGTGTATTGGACATCGGCTGGTTCTGAGCTATAACAGTCGCTTCTGGCTCTCTCCAAGTTTCAACTACTGCTCCCGAATCTGGGATGGTAGTTCGGTAGGAATACGGGTCGGCATCAAGTTGATTGCTAGATACAGGCTTGGCTTTGTTGGCAATAACACCTAATACTATTAACGTGCCTAACAGTGGTAAACGTAGGTAGTTCGTAGGTAATAAACGAGTAATATACTTAAGCACCCTAATTCTCCTCTTAAAAAATATATTTTTTTATACGGTATTTACTTAACTAAGAGATTAACTAAATTTGTACATATAAAAGCTCAGTCAAAGGTTTGATTTCTATTATCCGGAAAAATAGGACTTTAGATGGTGAAGTTTTCATTTTATTTTCCCGGTACTTGCTACAAATTTTAGAATACCACTGTTTGGGCTGCCTTTTGCTTGCTTGCTTACTTGCTGCATAAGAACCTTCAATCAGAAAGCTGTTTGCTATCAGATATTTCTTAAGTATTTATTCGCTCAGTATTTTCTCGCACAAAAATAAAATCTTGCTTAATTATTTTCAATATTTCTTCAAAAAGGTAGATGACTGTAGATGAAGGGAGTCTGATATTTTTTCACGAAAAATACGCTATATATTGTAAATTTTAGGGGACTGTGTTAAGAGTTTTTACGGTTGGTTGAGTATTAAAAACCTTGTAGAGACGCTAGGATATAGCGTCTCTACATCCCGCAAAATTAATGACATGAACCAGTAGGTTGGGTGGAACGTAAGTGGAACCCAACATTTAATAGTTGGGTTTCGCTTACGCTACACCCAACCTACAACTAGGATATAGCGTCGTTTACATCCCGCAAAATTAATGACATGAAACAGTAAAGATACCTAAATAAAATTAATAAAAAATTAATTAAAAAAATACCTCCCAGGTGGGAGGCATACTACCATTAAATTATCGAAAAGCTTTGATTAATTAGCTAGCAACATACTCTTTAACATTCGCCCGACGGCGACGTAGGTGAGCTAGCGCTTGATGCTCTAACTGGCGAACACGTTCGCGGCTAAGATTCAGACGTTCGCCAACTTTCGCAAGCGATAGCTCGTTACCATCTTCTAAGCCAAAACGCAATGCCACAACTTCGCGCTGTTGCGGGGTAAGTTCAGCCAGCAAGTTGTTTAAGTCTTGGCGCAAAAACTCTTGATTGGTGTAATACTCTGGGGATGGACCATCATCTTCGAGCATTTCTTGCAACTCAGTATCTTGATTGTCGCCAACTCGTACATCTAAAGATACTGGTTGTCGAGCCATGTTCAAGTACTCACGAATCTGAGCCGGTTCGAGTTCGAGTTCTTTCGCAATTTCTGCTGGACTTGGCGATCGCCCAAATTTTTGAGCCAGTTCGCGCTGAACTTTCTTGATTTTGTTGAGCTTCTCGGTAATATGGATTGGCAAGCGGATAGTACGTCCTTGCTGCGCGATCGCCCGAGTAATCGCTTGACGAATCCACCAATATGCGTATGTGGAAAACTTATACCCGCGTGTCGGGTCAAATTTCTCTACACCCCGCTCTAAACCGAGCGTCCCTTCCTGAATCAAGTCCAGGAATTCCATATTCCGCTTTTGATATTTTTTGGCGATCGCAACTACCAAGCGCAAATTCGCCTCAATCATTTTTTGCTTCGCTCGCTTCCCTAGATGTACAGTCTGATTTACCTCAGTCTCAGGCTGATTCACATTTTCGGCCCACTCTTGTAAAGTCGGTTCGCGGTGCAATTTTTTTGCTAAAGCTTCCTTCGCTTCAACAAGTACCATCATATGCTGAACCTGCTTTCCGAAGACAATTTCTTGCTCACGGGTTAGCAACGGTACACGACCAATTTCGCGCAAATAGGTTCGCACCATATCAGCCGTGAATTTAGCATTAACGTTTTCGGTTGGGATTTTTACAGTAGGCATTTCTTGCGCTGTCCTCTACTCCGTAAACACAATAAAAAATTTTTGAATCGTTAAAAAGGCTGTTAATATTTCACGCAGCTAAAGGAACCACAAAAGATAATCATTTTACGTAGGAATTGTCAAGACGAACGATTCCCCCGATCGGTTCCCCTTCCTTCCCACAGATTACCAATTACTTACAAGTACGCTGGATTGCTCTTGTTTCGCCGTTTGCTACAGGAATCGCATCCAGTCGCAATATCACGATCAATTTCTGCTATCCCTGAATTGCTGACGTTACCTAAAAAACACGAAGTCAGTATGAGTTCTGCTTATTTGATATTACGACAAATCCTGTCGCAAGTAAAGTAAATAGATAAAGTTTTTTATTATAGTCCAAAATAAGTTTGATTGGGGTAAAAGTGAAAATTTCTTGATGACAATTTACCTAAGTCACTATATCTATATTGACGTGGAAACCGTTAATTAAAGCACTCGCAGTTAGCCGGATAACCGTACTGTTAGGCTTTAAGAATGGAGGGATGTCACGAAAAAACTAAATTCTGGAATCTTGCCGATTGCTGTTGTAGTTGATAGTATTTTGCATAAACCGTTTACTTTAACCATTGTTGCTGTTATTTGCTGGAAACTTCTCTGTCCACAGATTGGTTTAATGTAAAAACAGTTCCAACCAAAGATACGATTGAATCAGCTAATGCCCCTGGTTGTAAAGCCTTTGTAAATGCCGAGTCAGCATTGGGGTCAAACGAAAGCAACAACTCCAACTAGCTTTAGAACCCAAATACCACTTTTGGCGGATTGCAAAGTAATCTTCGAGTAGTGGAAACAACAACCACGCACGTCGATAATTAGCTTCGATATCATCTTGATGGACGCGCTCAAGCATTTTATACGACCAAGAACGCCGCAGTTCAATTTTCGCAGATGATAACCTCATCGAACCCGATGCAAAAAAATGTCTTCCGCGTGCGCGAGTAGACGATGCCCAAAACCTTTATAATCGAGCAAAACAATTCCATTTAGGATTTGCAGAAATGAAGCATCTGTATCTGAAACATCCTGTTTATATAAAGATATCCAAATAAATACCATTCCACAACCGCGTATCCCGAAAACTTTCGCCTAATTCGCGTACTGCGTGCAGCTCCCTAACTCTACGAAATCATTTGTTGTAAAGCCTCGTGTAACTGTAATGTAACTTTTTGTCGTGCAGCTTGACGGTCTTGTTTGTAAATTTCCCATTGCTGCGTCATCGAAATTGGTTCCCCGACAGTCACTAGAGACTGTCGCCAACCCAAACGAGGACGACCGGGAAGTTTGTTATCTTGGTCTTGGATACGCGACATCATATCGTGCATGAGCATTGCCATCTCGGCAAACCGTTCGACAGTCGGTTTTTCTTTTACATACGTTCCCGTCACTGCAACAAAACTTTCTACCAATCGCATATGCCGCATTCGCAAGTCTGCCTCGACAGCTACCCAATCGGCAAGTCCGCGCTTGAACGGTGGTAATGTATCCAAATCGGGCAAATCGCTGCGGTAAATATAACTCCAACCAGCTTCTTCTAAACGGCGACAGCGGTCAATTGAATTACCCTGCGCTACTATAGCAAAATATTGTTCGGTGACGCTTAAAGCTTTATCTTGCAAGCGATGCAGGCGAGCAAGTAGTATTTGATTTGGACTTGCTAATGTGTCAATAGCTGTTTCATCAATAGTTAGGTCGAAAGTTTGATGGTAGAAGCGTTGATAAAACTCTTCCATCTGCGATAGTAAACATTCAGCAATCCGTAGCAAGCGCTGGTAATAAACTTCTTCGCGGTTACTGTTAGAACTAGATCGGTCTTGAGGTTGTGGAGTCAAACCACTATCAGTTTCTAATTTACTCAGCAACCAATCGAGTTTTTCCCAAGGTGGTTTTGGGTAACTATATTGAATTGCAATCGGTACAATAAATACTTCTTCCGAACGATTCGCTTTAAGCAAATCTTCGACACACCAAAATCCCAGTTGGGCAACACCCGGTTCGAGGGGACTGACGATACCGCTATGCCCGTTAGTCGCACCTTCTGGGGCAACGGCAATTGGGATTTTACTATTGAGAAATAACTCGCGTGCAGTTTGCATTGCTTGCTTATCAATTATTTTACCTCGACGTACAGGGAATCCACCCAAACGCGAGAAAATCCAGCCCAGCCAGTCCCCTGCCCATACTGTCATGCCTCGGTCGTAAATGAAGTGGCTGTGAATTGGCCGTTGTAAAGGAATTTTCATCTGACGTGCAGATGCAGGGACAGCACGAGAAAGCAAGTAAAACATTGACAGTGGGTCGTCTACTTCGGGATGGCGAAAAGCCAGCAGAAAGCGAATTTTGCCTGTTTGAAATTGTTGATATAGCTTGACTAACGTTTCGACATTCTTTGTTTCAAAGCGAATAATTCCCGCAGGCAGCCAAGTTCGAAGCCGGAAGCGCTGTAGAATTGGGAACGACCATTGTGTTAGCTGACGGATAAGAGGGTCAAATTTTGGCGAAATGAATTTGAGTGGTGGTTGAACGCGATTAATTTTTTCAGGCAAGGTGTTTGTGGGGGTAAAGAGGAAAGAAATAAACAAGGAGTTAGGAGTTAGGAGTTAGGAGTTAGGAGTTAGGAGTTAGGAGTTAGGAG
>CAXTCQ010000072.1:0-31563 GCA_964242965.1 uncultured Calothrix sp.
GGGAGTGAAGGAAGCAAAGAATATTTCTTCCTCCCCTTCTCCCCTTCTCCCCTTCTCCCCTTCTCCCCTTCTCCCCTTCTCCCCTTCTCCCTAATTAATAGTACTCATTTGTTCGAGGTTGAGAACTTCGGCGAGTTCGGCTTCGTTCATCAGTCCTTTTTCTAACACAACTTGCCGCAAAGATTTGCCTGTTTCTAAAGATTCTTTTGCTACCGCAGCAGCATTGAGGTAGCCAATGTGATTATTTAATGCGGTAACTAGTGCCAAACTACCTTCGGCATATGCCAAACATCGTTCTCGATTTGCACTAATATTATTGATGCATTTCTCGGTGAGTGCAGCGATAGTATTTCCGAGAATTTCGATGCTGTGAATTAGATTATAGGCAATCAGCGGCATCATCACATTGAGTTCTAATTGTCCAGCTTGTGCAGCAAGTGCTAGAGCGCTATCATATCCCATTACCTGAAAGCAAACCATCGATGTCATCTCAGCCATGACGGGGTTATATTTTCCCGGCATAATCGAGGAACCTGGTTGTACGGGTGGTAGTTGAATCTCTTTAAATCCGGTTTTGGGACCTGAGTCCATTAACCTTAAATCGTGGGAGATTTTTACTAAATCTTGGGCTAAATTGCGTAAAGCACCGGAGACATTTACGAATGGTGCCATACTTTGCATTGCTGCCATGAGATGCGCGGCTGGCTGAAAAGGATAATTAAGCAATTCAGATAATACTTCTACCACGTTCGAGCGGTATTGAGGATGAGTGTTTAACCCCGTACCTGCTGCACTACCTCCCAATCCCAACATCATTAAATCTCCGGAAGCTGTATAAATCCGATTCTCGTGTTCGCTTAAAATTTGTGCCCAAGCGCGGAAATTATCACCCAAACGCACGGGTACGGCATCTTGGAGGTGGGTACGACCCGATTTGATGATATCTTGAAATTCGTCAGCTTTGGCTTCTAGGGATGCGATCGCATTTTCAAGCGCTGGGTGCAAAGTTTTTGATAGCGCTAACAATCCACCAATTCTAATCGCTGTGGGAATTACATCGTTGGTTGACTGTCCGTAGTTTACATGGTCGTTGGGATTTACTCGTTTGTAGTTGCCCAAGTCATCCCCTAGAATTTCTAAAGCACGGTTTGCTAAGACTTCGTTTACGTTCATGTGGTGCGAAGTTCCCGCACCAGCTTGATAGACATCGACTACAAATTGGTCGCGGAATTGACCTGAAGCGATTTCATCGGTAGCTTGAATAATTGCTTTACTGATATCGTCGGGAATGCAACCAAGTTGACCGTTGACAATCGCTGTCGCTTTTTTAATATAAATACAAGCATCTACGTAAGTAGGTAAGGGCTTAATGCCGCTGATTGGGAAGTTTTCGATTGCTCGTACTGTTTGAATACCGTAATAAACATTACTTGGTATCTGTTTTTCTCCCATCGAATCGCTTTCGATGCGGAATTGGGGATTTTGGATTTGAGACATGATTTTTTGAGATTTTGATATTTGGTTTTATTTTCGGTCGTTTTTGTACTTCGTGAGATTGGATAAAGCTATATTGGTTTGTAACGCTTTATCGTAGAGACGTAATTATGCAAGTTACTCTAGATATCCCAGAGGAATTAGCAACACGCTTAAATTCTCTCGGAGATAAAATACCACAAATTTTGGAATTAGGATTGCGTGAATTAAATACTTCGTCTCAAACGGGTTTTAGTGGAATTGCGTCCGTTTTAGAATTTCTTGCCCAACTTCCTACACCCGAAGAGATTATTTTGTTGCGTCCATCAGAAGTACTGCAAGCAGAAATAAGTCAGCTACTCGAAAAAAATCGGAGTTCTGGTTTGACTCCAGAAGAAGAACAGATATGGCAACAGTATGAATATTTAGAAAATTTAGTTAGAAAAGCAAAATTAAAAGCATTACTGAAGCTCAAGGCAGAATAATTTCATTAATAAGCAAGACATATATTTCATCAGCATTACGAAAACAGGTTTACAAACGTGCTAATAGCTGTTGCGAGTATTGCTTTTTTCCTGAGATTGCAACTCTTAGCTCGCACGAAGTAGACCACATTATTGCAGAAAAGCACGGAGGATTAACAGAGACAGACAATTTAGCGCTCTCCTGTACTTTATGTAATAAGTATAAAGGTAGTGACTTAACTTCTATTGACCCAGAAACTGAAAATATAATTCCCCTATATCACCCAAGACGCGATATGTGGAATGAACATTTTAGATTAGAAAAAGCAGAAATTTTACCTATAACGTCTAAAGGTCGCGTAACTGTAAGGTTATTGCAATTAAATCGTCAAGATAGAATCGAAGAACGAAAATTATTCATAGAAAATGGAATGTTGAGTATACCAGAAAATTATAAATAACTAAAAAATCATGTGGGCTAGCTGTATCAATGAATTATCACCTTTCAAAAATGCATTAAGGGCAGAAATCCCAAAATTTATCAGAAAAGCATTCAATGATAAAGGAGTATTCAACGTTGAAGAAATGTTTATTCCTGTTATTCCAGTATCACTCTTGGGACAATGCAGTACAGCGGCATACGTAGACTGTCCTAATATCCCCGCACATCATATTGAAAATGCCCAAGACTTTGAAGATAACTCAAAAAAATATCTTGATAATGTTGGAAGGTATTACTGGTTTGACTTCGATATTGCCAAGTTGGATGCAACATTATTGCAATTGCGTATGGTTTTCAATGAAGGTGATGCTGATTGCAATGACGGTTTGTGGGCAGCAGTTTGGGAGCGTAATACCGAAGAACTAATTGTAAATATTATGAGTACTGGTGACTGTGAAACAACCATCGAAGCGAGTTCAAGAAAATATATTGATATTTGTGAATCTCAAGATATCTGGATTCCCACAAGTTTTAACGATGACCCATTATCTTGGTCATCAGTAGAATATGCTAATGATTTGAGATTGGAAAAAATAATTGCTTTAGCAATAAGATTATGCTCTGTATATCGGTCTTCAACTTGTTATAACAAATACGCCTATTGAATGAAGAAGGAATTCGTAAGAAGGAAGAAAGACATTTATATATGGGGATTCAAACCCCAACTCAAAACGGGCGACCTTAAGAGGTCGGGGTATTAACCCCCCAACGAGGATAACCGTAAATAATTTTAATGATTAGTATTTTTATATGCAAGTACCAGCGTTTCCTTAAGTGGGTAAGGGCTTAATAGCGCTGAAGCGGAAAGTTTTCCATTGTTCGTTCTGTTTTAATCCCGTAACAAAGATTACTTTGTATTTTTTTTTAGTATTGAGTCGTTTCCAAGCCAGAATTGGGAATTTGGATGAGACATAGGGATTTTGAATTAAGGACTTCTGAAAAAATGACAAATATGACAAGTTAGCTTAGACGCACTACTAGGGTAAATCACGATTTCACTAAAAATTGTAAAAATAGCAATAAAATTCTTCCATCAGAGTATATTTATAAATAACTATTCCGATGTAAGTAGATTAAGCAACAGTCATGGTGGGGACGAAAGAAGCAGCGAAGATATTGGGGATTAGCCAGCGACGTTTGGTCACTTTGCTCAATGAAGGGCGAGTCCACGGGGCTTACAAAGTCGCTAATATATGGGTTATTCCATTAATCAACGGTGAGCCAGTCATCAAAGAATGCAAACACGGTCCGAAGCCCAAGTGGAAAAGAAGCAAGAGATTACCAGCTTTGACTCATATCCATATCAACCGTAAATTAATTGGCGAGAAAGATAGTGACGGTAATTATGTCCCTGTTATTAGCGTCAAAAACGGCGATGACAATATGTATAGTAGTCGAGTTGTGATTCCCGGACCTTGCGTAGTTATCTACGATATCAATGGCAAAAGTTGTAGTGGTGCAAAAGTTTGGATTGAAAGCTATGTCAAGCCAACGTGTAAAGACGCAGTAGATGGAATTCGCTTGGAAAATCCAATGACATACAGCGAGATTGATGCAATGCTGAAAGCGGCTGCTTAATTGGCAAAATTGCTTGAATGGTCTGGTGATTATCGACTCAGTTTCAAAACTGGGGTAGATTCAGCTTTCAAAAAACCGCGTTGATTAATATGATTTATGGTTACAGACTTTGAGAAAGTTAATTTGCCGATAACAAGAGTGAAAATGAAATAGTTGTTTCCAACGCACCACGTTAATCGCGTCACTAAAAGTTAAAAAGTCAGTATCAGCTATAGCGGATTTCATATAAATGAACTATAACGTCCAAGTATAGATTGTCTCCGGGGCACGGCTTCATCGAGCCTGCGCTTACGGTATCGTTATCCGTACTTACAATGATAAAGAAAGAGAAGAATTAATTGTCGGCGAGAAAATTCCACTTAAGATTCTAGATATAAGGGAATATTACGCTTCCGTAGAACTAATCCAAAGCGCTACTTTAATTCGACTTAGGCAATTGCAGGTTGGTCAAATTATTAGCGGTACTGTAAAAAACATTAAAAAATATGGTGTGTTTGTTGATATTGGAGATTTATGTGCCTTGTTACTGACTTCAAGAATTTTAGATTTATCTGTTGACCATCCAACCGAAGTTTTCAAAGTTGGCGAGCGATTAAATGCCACAATTGTCGAAATAGATATAAAAAAAGGTCGAGTCCTTCTAGAGAGTCGTAGAAGTTTGGCATAATCGTATTCAGAACTTTTTTATAGTTCCAAATCCAAAATCTAAAACTACTTCCGCATGAATATACCCAATACTATTACCTTTTCTCGCCTTCTCGGTATCCCCTTTTTACTTTACGGTTTGCAGAATCCCACACCTCAAGCACGATGGATTTGTCTGACAATATTCGTTATTTGTGCCAGTACCGACTGGCTAGATGGTTACTTAGCGCGAAAACTCAATCAAATTACCGATTTGGGAAAATTTCTCGACCCCTTAGTTGATAAATTATTGGTATTAGCACCGTTACTGTCATTGATTGAACTTCGACAAATACCAGCATGGGGAGTATTTTTGATATTGGGAAGAGAACTTGCGATCGCCGGATGGCGTGTAAATCAAACTACGATTTCGGGTGCAAATATTTGGGGCAAACTCAAAACGGTTAGCCAAATCATTGCCATATCGCTTTTAATTGCACCTTTACCCGACGTTTGGCAAACACCTGCAATTATTGCTTTTTGGATTTCGGTTGGACTGACAATCATCTCTGGAGCAATTTATTTACTACCACAATCAAATCATGAATCGTCTAAAAGCTAGTCGTGAGGACTGGAAAACTCAATCCATACCAGATTTCAAAGCTCAATTGTCAATTGACCGAGTTTTTACAAAAGAAGAATATGAATCTATAAGTTGGGGATTAATCCCCCAAGAGACGGAGGAGAAATGGTTTATTTATCTTGAAGATAGTTGGCTTTATTTCCACCGCAGTTGGACGGGTTTTTGTATTTATCAATTGCGTTTAGAAAAAATTGATAATAATTACAAAGTTACGTCAGCCTGGGTTAATAGAGATTCAAAGCAACATACAGGTGATAATGAAAGTTATGATACTAAGTTTTTGCTCTTTTTAATTAATATGATAATTCAAAACAATCGCAGTCATAATTTATAAAAGCTGTAAGTAGGTAGGCATAAAAAACGAAGTATGTAACGAAGTATAAAATTCTCAAAACCCTATGAACCGACTCCCTAACCCCAACGATGACTTTTCCCACCCACCTAATATAGTTTAAAAATTGTACCCGTTTACCAGTAAGAATTTCAGCCAGAATTTGGGAAGCAATGCAAATTGATATGGCGATTCTGTATAAATTGAGGTATACCTAGTATGGATTGTCGCATCTATACAAAGAGAGGTTTACAAATTGAAAGACGAAATTCGCTATAAACCAGCATTTGCATCTATTTTCGTTACTCTCAATCCAGGTGAAAGTATTACTGCTGAAGCTGGAGCAATGACTAGTATGGATGGTAAATTATCCATGCAGACCCAGTTTTCTGGAGGTTTAATTTCGGGATTCTTAAAGAAGCTATTTGGTGGGGAATCTTTATTTGTCAATGTATTTTCCAATCCAACTTCCGAAGCATTGACGGTAGTTTTAAATCAATCTTGCATTGGCGATATTGAAAAAATCGACTTAAATAGTAGTGAGATTTGCTTGCAGCCTGGAGCTTACATTGCTCATACTCCTGGTATCAAAATGGGAGTAAGTTGGGCAGGATTATCGAGCTTTTTTGCTGGTGAAGGATTATTTAAACTAAAGTTAAGCGGGCAGGGGAGAGTCTTTTTTGGTGCTTATGGAGGCATTACCAAAAAGCGCTTAAATGGTGAATTTATTGTTGATAGCGGTCACTTAGTTGCCTATTCATCGAGTATCAAAATGAGCCTCAAACTTTCTGGAGGTTTGATTGGTTCTGTCACTTCGGGAGAAGGATTAGTAAGCAAAGTTTCCGGAGAAGGAGATATTTATTTACAGTCTCGTAGTATTGATGGATTGGTTAGTTATTTGAGTTCAAAAATTCGCTAATTTTTTCTGGACTGAATTAGGTTGAAAGACAATTGATTGCATAGAGTGCGAAATTATGGAAATTAAAATATTACAGCAACCGGATAGCGCGATCGCTCATGTCAAAATGCAAGCTGGTGAGGAACTAGTTGCCGAAGCTGGATGTATGATTGCCATGAGTGGCAATTTCAATGTCAGTACGACTTTAAGGCAAGGAAAAGGTGGTGGAATTCTTGGTGGACTCAAGCGGATGGTTGCAGGTGAATCAATATTTTTAAGTGTTTTTCGTTCTCCTGTAAATGGAGGAGAAATTTATCTTGCACCCAAATTAATGGGGGATATTTTAGTTTATAAAATCAATAGAAACGAATTAGTTGTGCAAGCTAGTTCTTACTTAGCTAGCGAGTCTAATGTGGATATCGATTTAGGATTCCAAGGTTTTAAATCGCTATTTTCCGGTGAGTCGATATTTTGGCTAACTATTAGCGGTTATGGGGAAGTTGCGCTGACTTCATTTGGTGCTATCTACGAAATCGATGTCAATGGTGAATATGTTGTTGATACTGGTCACATTGTCGCATTTGAGAAAAGCTTGACATTTAGTATTAGCAAAGCAAATTCAAGTTGGTTAGGAGCATTTTTTGGTGGAGAAGGTTTAGTTTGCCGTTTTCAAGGTCAGGGGAAAGTATTTTGTCAAACTCATAATGCGCGTGCATTTGCTCAGGTAGTTGGTTCTCGATTACCTGCAAAAAGTAGGTAATCATCATTTGAAATTTAGAAGTGGAAATTCTCAGCTTGAATTTGTCAGTAGATAAATTATCGAAACTCAATATAGGGACTAAAGGTTTTTATGAATGAAATCGCATACAAAATTGAACATTCACCTGCTTATGCATCGCTAAAAATAGATTTAAAAGCAAATGAAACTATAGTAGTAGAATCAGGTGCAATGGCAGCAATGGACCCTTGGATAGAAATGAAGTCAAAAACCAGAGGGGGTTTAATGAAAAGTGTTGGTCGAATGTTTGCTGGCGAATCGTTATTTTTAAGTGAATTTACAGCTAAAGCCAAACCCGGTCAATTATATCTTTCTCCTAGTGTCCCTGGAGATGTGCAACATTATTATCTGAATAGTGGTAATGGTTTAATGGTGCAATCGTCGGGATTTCTTGCATCGAGTCCAACCGTAGAAATTGATACTAAATTTCAAGGATTCAAAGGCTTTTTTAGTGGAGAGTCTTTATTTTTATTACGGGCTATAGGTGAAGGAGATATTTGGTTTAGTTCCTATGGTGGAATTCTAGAAATTCCAATTACAGGTGATTATGTAGTCGATACTGGTTATATCGTAGCTTTTGAAGATACCCTCAATTACAACGTAGAAATGATAAGTGGTTTATCATTTAGAGCATTGAAAACAGGAATTTTAGGTGGAGAAGGATTAGTTTGTCGTTTTAGCGGTAAAGGTAAATTGTGGGTACAATCGCGTCAACTTTATAATTTGATAAACTACTTAGATGTCTTTCGTCCAGTTAAAAGTAGTTAGGACTTACGCAAAAACATTTTATCATGCTGAACGGAACGAAGTGCAGTGTTCGCGCTTCGCTCCGTACCCCTCCGGGGAGGCAAGCCACAGAATGACAGTTTTTTGTTCAAATGCGTAAGTCCTAGTAGTAATAGTAATAGTGATAATTAAAACTTGCGGAGTATAGCAGTGACATATCCAACTAATCGGAATCCAGCGACTAGTAACCGTCAATTATTAATAATTTTCGGGATATTACTGGGATTTATTGCAGTTATTATCTCGATAGTAGGGTTACTAATTGATAATTTAGTCTGGGTTATTCCTACTCGTATCGAACAGCAGCTAGGTGTATTAATAGTTCCTGCATACGAGAAATTAGCACAACCATCCCCAATACAAGATACATTAAACCAACTACTAAATAAACTGGAGTTAAATTTACCATTAGAACAACGCAAAGGTCGAGATTACCAAATTTTATACGTACCAGAGAAGATAGTAAACGCTTTAGCAATACCCGGCGATCGCATTGTCATTTTTTCTGGTTTAATCGAGCAAGCAAAATCAGAAAACGAATTGATGATGGTTTTGGGACATGAGTTAGGGCATTTTGCCAACCGCGACCATCTCCGTAGTCTATTGAGACAATTAATACTACCAATTTCTCTAGCTTCCGTGACTGGTAATAACGATTGGTTAGTATCAGTTGCCTCAAGTGCCGCAGTTTTTAACGATGCAAAATATTCTCAATCTCAAGAATCTCAAGCAGATAAATTAGGTTTAGAACTTTTGTATAAAACCTATAGTCATGTAGCAGGAGCAACTGATTTTTTTAATAAATTAAGCAAGAAAGAAAACTCTAATTTAGATTTTTTCTCAACTCATCCTGCCCCAAAACAAAGAGTCGAAGATTTACAACGATTAATTAAAGTCAGACGTTACCAAATCGGAGAATTATCTCCTTTGCCAAAACAATTAAGCTTTTTACAGGCAGCACCACTACCATATTAAAAATCTAGCGGGTTACAAGATTCCTTACGATATGTCAAAATTAATGACATGGACTACTAATGTTCCATGTCCAACCGTTTTGATGGGTACGTAGTAGCGCTTAAGCGCATAAAAATCTTAATTTATAGGGCTAAAGCCCAACTACGAACCCATGAGAATTTATGAAACGCACCACTAGTTTAAAATTTCATCATCGCAGGAAAAGTCAATTTCTTTCTTATCCCTTCCTGAAGCCATAAAATCGTTCTCAAACGAGTCTCTTAACCCCGACACCAAATCATATTCGGGTTGCCACCCCAATTCACTCAAAGATTTATTTACCGACGCAAAGAAGTGCTGTACGCGCATCGGGAAAGCTTTGCGCTTACCAAAGTCGAATTTTTTCGGTTCGTAATGAACAATTTTAACGTCATCAACTGATTTGCCCGCAGCTTGAATGCAAGCACGGGCTAAACCATCAAAAGTTACAAAACGGTCGCCAGAGACATTGTAAACTTGTCCAACCGCCTGGGAGTTGCCGAGAACTCGACACATAGCACTTGCTAAATCCTTAACATGTCCTAGTTGGGTAATATGCATCCCATTACCGGGGATGGGGATAGGACGGTTCCGCACAATTCGGTCAAAAAACCACGCTTCGAGGTCGTTATAGTTTTGCGGACCGTAAATATAAGTAGGACGAATCGAAGTAAATGGAAGATTATTTTTACTTAAATAATCTTCGGTATCAAATTTACCCTTGTGGCGACTTTTTGGATCGATGGCATCACCTTCGATATGGGGCATTTGGTCGGATTTTAAATAGACTCCGGCAGAACTCATATATATAAAATGTTGCACTCGGTCTTGAAAAATTTCCGCTAATGGTTGAGTATCAGTAAGTTCGCGTCCGTTGTTGTCGAAGATAGCATCGAATTTCTCGTTCGCTAGCTTTTCCTTCAATTGGGCAGCCTGGGTGCGATCGCCCAATATTTGTCCGACAGAAGGTACAGGCGCTTTCCGATTGCCACGATTAAATAAAACCACTTCATGCCCTTGTTCTACGAGCAATTGCGTGAGGTAAATACCAATAAAGCGGGTGCCACCCATGATTAAAATTCGCATTGCACTTTCCTCGAGTCTTATTTTAGAGCCTGTCACAATTAATCCCAACAACGAGATTATCAGGTTGTGGCGTACAAGATGGAACCAAAGCAGGCAAAATAATGTCCTAAAATGATATGGGATTTTGAGTCAACCTCATTACTCGTGCGTGTTGTATTCTACTTAATTACCAAGCGAAACGCTGTGCCCTTGAAATATGCTCTAGTGCATGAATGGCTGACACCAAAAGCCACTGGCGGTTCAGAACTCGTTGTCAGCGAAATTCTGAGTCTTATTGATGCTGACTTGTATGCTTTAATCGATTTTGAATCGAGAAATCCCGAAAGCTATTTATATAAGCGTCAAATCGGAACTACTTTTCTTCAATATTTTCCTTTTGCTATCTTCGGCATACAAAAATACTTACCCTTATTACCATTAGCAATCGAGCAATTAGATTTACGCGAATACGACGTAATTTTATCTTCATCGCACGCAGTTGCTAAGGGAATAATTACAACACCAGAACAGTTGCATATTTGCTACTGTCACAGTCCGATGCGCTACGCATGGGACTTGACGTTTGATTATCTACGCGATAGCAAACTCGGTCGTGGTATCCCTGGTTGGGTAACTCGGTATTTATTACATTGCTTGCGGCAGTGGGATGTGTTAAGTGCTAATCGCGTCGATTATTTTATTGCTAATTCGCAGCATACGCAAAGACGAATTTGGCGCTGCTATCGCCGCGAAGCTGAAGTCATTTATCCACCGGTTAATGTTGAAGATTTTCCATTTTCGGCTCAGAAAGAGGATTTTTACCTAATAGTTTCCCGGTTAGTTAGTTATAAGCAAGTATCTTTAATCGTCAGCGCTTTTAATCAACTTCAAAAACCTTTAGTAGTTATCGGCACAGGACCCGAAATGGAAAAAATCCAGAAAATCGCTAAATCAAACATAAATATACTTGGATGGCAACCAACGTCCGTGGTAAAAAAATATATGACTGCCGCCAAGGCATTCGTATATGCAGCATGTGAAGATTTCGGCATCGCCCTAGTGGAAGCTCAAGCGGCAGGCACTCCAGTCATCGCTTACGCTACAGGTGGTGCGTCAGAAACAGTGCGAGATATTCGCGTATCACCGCTCCATACAGGGACAGGTGTATTATTTAAAGTGCAGACCGAAGCGGCTTTGATTGAGGCTGTAAAAACTTTTGAAGCGTATGAGGGGAAATTTGACCCTGAATATGCCCGGACTCATGCCGCTCAATTCTCACCAACAGTCTTTGCACGTAAATATCTAAACTTTTTAGATGCGTGCAAAGAAAAAACAAGCAACTCTGGGCATCAAGCTCATTATTAATACGCTTTTGGAGATAAGCCCCCAGAAGCAGCATAATTAGGCTTAAGATTGGGACTATGTGTGGTGTGGATTATTAAGGAGTATGATGACTGCCCAGAGCTCACTCCTCTCCGGCAAGCGATCGCGTACTTTCTTAAAACGTGGTCAACAAAAAAGTACACTCAAAGTCAAACCCAAAGGTTTGCCTTTCGGAGGTATCAACGGAGAGTTCGCCAAGCGATTGTTTGATATCGCGTTTTCACTGTTCGTGTTAATAGCTTTTTCCCCCGTTTACCTGCTGCTAGCCTTGCTGATTAGTCTAGGCTCGTCCGGTTCGATTTTTTATGCCCAAGAACGGGTTGGAAAAAACTATAAGCCATTTAATTGTATAAAATTCCGCACGATGGTGAGCAACGCTGACGACGTTCTCGTTCAAATAATGGAAAGCTCACCGCAGTTACGCCAAGAATTCGAGGCTAACTTCAAACTCAAACACGACCCTAGAATTACCCCTATCGGTCGATTTTTGCGAATTACCAGCTTGGATGAATTTCCACAGTTCTGGAACGTTCTCATTGGTGATATGAGTGTTGTTGGTCCGCGACCCTTGGTTGCAGAAGAATTACCTAAGTATGGCTGTCATATCGACCAGATATTAACTATCCAACCTGGTATAACTGGGTTATGGCAAGTGTCTGGACGTAACGACATTCCTTATCCTCGACGAGTCCAAATTGACCTCCATTACGTCAAATTCAGGACGTTTTGGCTCGATTTTTGGATTATTTTAAAAACGATTGGTGTTGTAATTATTCCTAAAAACAACGGGGCATACTGAGTAACAGTGACGGGTGGATTTTGCTGTGCTGTATTTAGTGGGGCATTTTATGCCTCACATTCATTTACTATGTCAATTTTTGCCTACCCCAGTTGCATACTCAAACGCTCCTATTAATGGTAAACAAAAAAAAATAAACTTGTGTTTCTGTAATAAGTAGCAGGTGATGCACCGCTAGTGGAACATTTGAGAATTAGCTTTCCAGCTATTATTCTCTAGCAACAAATAATCGCGCCTGCAACCCGAATCCCAACCTTACTCCTTAATAATGTTACAACTGCAATAAAAATATTTAAATCTTCATCAATATCAATAAAATATAAAGTTTTAGTGAACGCGATCGAAAATCCACTGAAGTAATAAACAAACAGTAGTTAAGCTTAGGGAGGTTGGTCAAAAAGTGTATACGTAAGTAAATTTACTTGCGATTAGATTCATATCCAGCCAACTACTAGTAGGTTTCCCATTGGGAAATAAAGTTAGTACCTGCTAGCGTAGATCGGGTTGTATGTATTTATAATTTCATCGGTAAATCACAAGGGATAATTGAGCATGACGCAAAAAAAGCGAGCGCTGATTACTGGTATTACAGGTCAAGATGGTTCATATTTAACCGAGTTATTACTCGAACAAGGTTATGAAGTTCACGGTATAATTCGTCGTACATCGACCTTTAACACCGATCGAATCGACCATATGTACGAAGACCCTCACAATGAAGGGGCACGCTTATTTTTACATTATGGTGATTTGACGGACGGTACCACCCTGCGCCGCATTTTAGAGGAAGTTAAACCACAAGAAATTTATAACCTGGGCGCTCAATCGCATGTTCGTGTCAGCTTTGATTCACCCGAATACACTGTTGATTCGGTTGGTGTGGGAACTTTACGGTTATTAGAAGCAATACGCGATTACCAACAGCGTACAGGTATCGAAGTCCGCTTCTACCAAGCTGGGTCTTCGGAAATGTACGGTTTGGTACAAGCTGTACCCCAGAGCGAAACAACTCCTTTTTATCCCCGTAGCCCCTACGCTTGCGCTAAAGTATACGCTCACTGGCAAACCATTAATTACCGCGAATCTTACAATTTATTTGCTTGTAATGGTATTTTGTTTAATCACGAATCTCCCCGTCGTGGTGAAACTTTTGTTACCCGTAAAATTACAATGGCTGTAGCCCGAATTGTGGCTGGTAAACAGAAAAAGCTTTACATGGGGAATCTTGAATCCAAGCGCGATTGGGGTTACGCTAAGGATTACGTGCGGGCAATGTGGTTGATGTTGCAGCAAGAGCAAGCCGATGATTACGTGATTGCAACAAATGAAACACATACCGTGCGCGAGTTTCTCGAACGAGCATTTGGCTATGTGAATTTGGATTGGCAAGATTACATCGAATTTGATGAACGTTACTTGCGTCCTGCGGAAGTTGATTTGTTAATTGGTGATTCGACCAAAGCACGGCAAAAATTGGATTGGGCACCTTCGATAACATTCGAGGGACTTGTAAATCTCATGGTGGAAGCAGACTTGCAAGCATTGGGCATTACTTCAGCAAATGGTAAAGGTTTGGAAATTACTCGCGACCTCGCAACTGTTCGTCAAGAACTAGGTGTCTTGCGCTTTTAGAAGTAGTTGGTAGTTGTAGTATGTCGCTATTGACTATAAGCGAAGAAAGCTAGTAGTCAATAGCTAATAGCTTTTTTACACAAATAAATGTATGACAGGCTTAGAGTTAAATAACAAACGGATTCTCGTCACTGGTGGTGCTGGTTTCTTGGGTAAGCAGGTAATCGACCAGTTGTGTAAGGCTGGCGCACATCGAGAGAAAATTACTGTAGTGCGATCGCGTGATTGTGACTTGCGGCAAATGGAGGCTTGCAAGCGGGCAGCCGACCAGCAAGATGTTATCATCCACTTGGCAGCACACGTTGGCGGAATTGGTTTAAATCAAAAAAAACCTGCTGAGTTGTTTTACGATAACTTAATGATGGGTACGCAGCTAATTCATGCAGCTTATGAAGCTGGTGTGGAGAAATTCGTTTGCGTTGGCACGATTTGCGCTTATCCCAAATTTACCCCCGTACCATTCAAAGAAGACGATATCTGGAATGGCTACCCAGAAGAAACTAATGCACCCTACGGTGTAGCGAAAAAAGCTTTGTTAGTTCAACTTCAAGCTTATCGCCAACAGTACGATTTTAACGGTATTTATTTACTACCAGTTAACTTGTACGGTCCCGAAGATAACTTTGACCCTAATAGTTCCCACGTAATTCCAGCATTGATTCGCAAGGTTCAAGAGGCACAAGCTAGGGGAGATAAAGAACTTCCGGTTTGGGGAGATGGTAGCCCAACTCGTGAATTTTTATACTCTGAGGATGCTGCACGAGGTATCGTCATGGGTACGCAATTTTATAATGATTCCGAACCTGTGAATTTGGGTACGGGTTACGAAATTTCCATTAAAGATTTGATTACAACAATCTGTAGGTTGATGGAATTTGAAGGGGAAATTGTTTGGCAAACCGACAAACCCAACGGACAACCCCGTCGTTGTTTGGATACCGAACGAGCAAAACAAGCTTTCGGTTTTACTGCCGAAGTCGGATTTGAATCCGGATTGAAGAATACAATCGATTGGTGGCGTCAAAACGCGGGCTAAATTAAATAAAATTTCGGATAATTAAATAATTTTCTGGGGGTGTGGCTTGTCCATAGCCCCTTCTTTTGTTGTACTTGAAGTATCTGGATATTGTAACTTGTCGAGAGCGATGTGCGCGACTGCACCCTACAGCGTTCGACACACATTCCTTCAACTCCCCCAACAGCAGGATTAATTTTTAGTACTTGTTGACACAGTATTAATGGTTACTATTTAATTTTTGATTGGAAATCTAAAAATAATGGCACTCACTGTTTACGGGACTCCTGCCAGTACTTACGTCCGCAGCACTCGATTACTACTTGAAGAAATAGGGGCAGACTATACCCTTAAAGAGGTGAATATTTTCAATGGGGAAAACCAGTCAGCAGAGTACCTCAAAAAAAATCCCTTTGGTAAAGTGCCGACAATCGAAGTCGATGGAGAACTACTTTACGAAACGGCTGCAATTATCGAATACCTGAACACGACCTTAGCGAATGCTAAGTTTAGTCCATCTTCACCGATGCAGATAGCTCGAATGCGCCAAATCATGGCAATTATTGATAGCTATCTTTATCCTCCTGCGATTTTAACAATTGTGATTCAACGTCTCATTGTACCGAGTCAAGGTGGTAAAGCTTCGGAGGAGATAGTAAAAGATGCTATAGCACCTGCACAAAAAGCCGGACAGGCAATCGAGTCGCTAGCGGTTGGTAGCCCCTATCTACTCGGCAACGAAATTACTATTGCCGATTTCTACTTGATTCCCATTTTTATTTACCTTTCACAAACTCCAGAGTTCGAGGCAATTACTGCTCAAACTCCAAAACTGCGGACTTGGTGGGATAAAGTTAGTCAACTTCCAAATGTAAAAAAAGTATGTGCGTAATCTGAGTTGAGTTGTACGCGATCGCAAAAACCTGCTGACTTTACTCTCTCCTCAGATATATGTATAATTACTTGTAAATGAAGGGGAGTAGCTGCTGGCAAAAAAGTAAAGTTGCCAGTTCGTCTGAATCAACATGCTGGTGATGAACCTGGTTCAGATGGCATAAAAGCTGTTATTAGTCAAGTCTTGTTAGCTAAAAAATCAACTAACAACTGACAATTAACAACAAAACAAATATTTGCAAGCGAGACCTTCACTAAGTTCACACAAACAAAATGTGTGGAGCTTGGTGAGGTCAAAGTTGTTCTCGTCAAGCTCCGCACCGCTACAAAGAGACAAGGAGATTGACAAGGTGCTAACAGCTTTTACTGCGGGTTTATCGATAATCACCGTTTCGGAATTGGGTGATAAAACATTCTTCATCGCCATGTATTTAGCGATGCGTCACTCCCGACGGTTAATATTTACCGCAGCAACAGCGGCATTAGCGGCGATGACAATATTATCGGTAGCTTTAGGACAAGTCGCTTCATTTCTACCTAAAAGTTTTGTTCACCATGCCGAAATCGCTTTATTTTTTGGTTTTGGCTTGAAACTAATTTACGATGCTTCTCGAATGCCTGCCGTTATCAGTTGCGATGTGGTACTTTCTGAGGCAAAATCAGCAGTTGAAAAGCTAGAAGGAGAAATTAAACCTAAAAATGTTTTGGCAATTTGGCTCGAAGCATTTATTTTAACCTTTGTTGCCGAATGGGGCGATCGCACTCAGCTTGCGACCATCTCGCTCGCAATCGATAATAATGCATTTGGAGTTACCGCAGGTGCAGTTTTAGGACATGCGATTTGTGCGGCAATTGCTGTAACTTGCGGCAAAATGCTTTGCGGACGTATCTCCGAACGTCAGCTAACATTTATTGGCGGGTGCTTATTTATGCTGTTTGGAGTTTTAGCCGTGTTTGAGAAGAATTAGGAGTTCTTGTGTTAGGAGTTAGGAGTTAGAGTTATTTTTCTTCCTCCACTCACCCGACTTCAAAAAGACTCTTAATTTCAGCACCATAAACGATGCTTGTAACCTTGCTTCCACAAAAAACAATTCGTGCTAAAATTCTTAAAGAAAAAAATCATGTCTGTGGCATAGTTACCGCGATGCTTCTCGACTCTTTTATATCGAGGGTGTGCGAAATTTCGTAAAAGTCATTGATAACAGCTTCCATATTTCAGTAATTATCTACAGCGAAAAGTTGCTGACTGCCCCTTTAGCACGGAAACTCGTTCGCAGTTCGCGTCGTTCTGGTGTACCTTGCATTAACTTGACACCCGAACAATTTCGATCTGTTTCCTATAGCGAACGTGCATCGGGAGTAGGTGCGATCGCTCAACAGCGTTGGTCTAAATTGTCCAATATCTCGCCGAATACAGGTTTGTGCTGGGTAGCATTAGAAACAGTTCGCTCGCCAGGAAATTTGGGTACTTTGATTCGCACGTCCGAAGCTGTTGGTGGTGCTGGATTCATCTTTCTAGGAGCAAGTATCGACCCGTTTGACCCAGATGTAATTCGGGCATCAATGGGTTCGCTTTTTAGCCAAAAGTTTGTCCGTACAAGTTTGCCTGCACTTGCTAATTGGCTGCATCGTAACGATTGTCCGGTAATTGGTGCTTCGCCTGATGGAATCATCGATTTACATAAGTTTAATTATCCTCCAAGGCTACTTTTTCTCGGCGAAGAACGTCAAGGTTTGACGGAGGAACAGCGCAAGTTGTGTCAGTACCTCGTGAAGATACCGATGGTTGGTGCAGTTGATTCGCTCAACCTAGCTGTAGCGGGAAGCTTGCTGATGTACGAGGTTTATCGGTCGAGAGGAATGAACAAGGAAGACACTTATTAGTGAGGTACAGTTGTAGGGATAACGAGCCTTGCTGTGCCCCTACCTGAATGAAAGGTTTAAGTGTACTTCATTCAACCAAGAACCGCTTAACCTTTCTTGCCGAATGGGGCGATCGCCATCTAACATTCATCGGTAGGTTCTTATTTATACTGATTGGAGTTTTAGCAGTGTTTGAGAAGAGTTAGGGAGTAGGGAGGGGCGGGTTTTCTTCGATTTCTCTTACTCCACCCTGATTATTATTGAACCCGCCCGTACAGGAGTTCTTGTGTTAAGAGTTATTTTTCTTCCTCCACTTACCTCACTTCCTCCACTTTTTCCCATCTGCTCTATACTGTAATTCGTCAAGGCTTTGTTGCAGTTCTTAATTATTTTGCATAATACTTTTTATCAAGATATTTTTAAGAGCATTAAGACGTTGCCCATGATGCGACAATTACGGTAAAACTGTTGTTGGATGATGCTTTTAATCGCCGATAAAAGCGATGTTGAGTAGCAACTATTAGTGACGCTCCCAGGTTTTCTATGAAAGTCGAGTCCATCCGTATCAACAACTTTAAGCGTTTTGAGAGCATGGAGGTGTCGTTCAAGAATCAAACTCTCAACACGGTCAGCAATCGGTTTTTGGTATTGGGTGATAACGGTACGGGAAAGACTACCTTGCTGCAAGCGATCGCACTTCCTTTGGCACTAGCAACTAAACAAATTCAACGGGTTACTGATTTTGACTGGCTAGGGTTTCTTCCCGGTCGTTACCAACGTTGGGGGATACCGCATATCGAACTCGAAGTATTATTTACGGATGAAGAAATAACTGCCACTCGTGCTTTATTTAAAAGATGGGCTGCAACTCAAAGAGAACGTGCTTTGGTTGAACCTGGTGACAGCAACCGCGTTCGTCTTATCCTCGATGGCGAACGTTGTTATGCTGCTACAGATGCCCAATACTTCCAATTTGCCGGACGCTACTACGCACGCAGTTTGTTAGAAACTGACCCAATGGTGCGTTCTGAGTTTTTTAAGCTACCAGGTATTTTTTGGTTTGACCAGTTCCGTAATCTTGGAATTACGCCGCAACAAGAAGAAAACGGAACGGGTGCGGGGCGAGTGAGTACGGCTAAATCAACAAGCGGTCGCGTATCTTTTGAAGTAGGGGTAGCGAGACTGCGTAAGTATCTCAACGGCTGGAAGTTTGCCCAACTAACAAGAAGCTACCCCGTCGATTACTTAACACAACTAGAAAATTTATATATCAAAATCTTCCCCGAACGTATATTTGCAGGTGTCGAACCAATGCCTGGGGTTGATTCTCCCACATCGGAAGATTACTACTTTCTAATTAGCGATGGGCATCGCAATTACGATATTGTCGAGATGTCAGCAGGGGAACAGTCAGTGTTTCCAATACTTTACGAGTTTGTCCGACAGCAAATTGCCCAGTCGGTAGTATTAATTGATGAAATTGACCTCAACCTCCACCCGCCAGCCGCACAGTTGTTAGTACGCCAACTTCCTAAACTTTGTTCAACTTGTCAATTTATTGTCACAACCCATAGTGATGCTGTTAGCGATGTGATTGGCGAGGATGATACTTACCGTTTGCTTGGTGGGTCGCTGTGCCTGTAAATATATTATACTGCGAGGGTGTTGCCAAAAGTCCCGATATGCGGGTGATTGGGGCTATCATTCCCCCTGGTTGTATAGTGCGACCGATTGGTAGTAAGCAAGGTTTAGCACAACGAATACTAGGTGCAAAAGATGTGCGGACTGGTTCAACAGTTGCAGGGTTAAGGGATCGTGATTTTGATGACGACGATTCCTTACTCTCCGGAATTAATACTGTATTTGAAAGTAAAAACTCTACAATTGAGGTATAGCAATGGATGTAGAGCTACAGATTCTAAAACATTTGGCTCGAGACGCAAGCCAATTTATTGATTTAATTCCGAAAGAATATTTGGAATATCAAGATTAGCTGATATTAATTTGATGAAATTGTGTTTAACACCTTAGTAAACGTTGGGCAAAGTTAGGAGTTCTTGTGTCAGGAGGGGCGGGTTTATAAAGATTTCTCATTACCCCATGAGTATATTAGTGTTTGCCGAAGGCGTTCCCGCAGGGTACCCGCCCGTACAGGAGGGGCGGGTTTATAAAGATTTCTCATTACCCCATGAGTATATTAGTGTTTGCCGAAGGCGTTCCCGCAGGGTACTCGCCCGTACAAGAGTTAGGAGTTAGGAGTTAAAAGTTTTTTTCTCCCTCCATTTCCCCGACTCCCCACTCCCCCGACTCCCCCCACCGACTACACGGACTCTAGGGTGTTGGCGAAGTAGTCGGTGTTGGAGTAGCTGCAACGTTCGCAGTTTTATTGATTTCGTCTTTGTATTGAGCAGGTGCTAGGGCAGCAGCGTTGGCAAACAAGGGTTTCGCTTCGTCGATTTTGCCTTGGTCTTTGAGGACTAGCGCTTTAGCCAAAATGGGGCGAAAATCTTTAGGGTCGCTTTTAGTTGCCTGCTCGTAAACCTTAAAAGCTTCGCTATAACGTTTTTGGGAAGCGTGAATATTGCCGATGAGAACTTGGATTGCGATCGCATCAATGCTACCAGGTTCAATTTTATTTGCCTGGGGAGCTTTGGCAAGGGTTTCTTGCAATAAGCCAATGGCAGCTTCGGGACGTTTTTGACTCATCTGCAATGACACCATTGCTTGCAAAGCTTCCATGTCACCTGGTTTAGTTTCCAAGACGGTACGTAGCGTTGTTGCCGCACCTTCGGTATCGCCTATTTGCTGCTTGGCTTGTGCTAAGAGTACCGCGTATTTTGTCTGGTCTGGATTTAACTTTGCTAGTTTTTCGAGCGGTTCAATTACATCCTTAATATTCCCTTGCTTGAGCGCTAACAACTGAAGCCGTGCTTGTAACAAACCTTTAAGCGCAGTTTGATTTTCTGGCTCTCTTTGTAAAACCGATTGATAACCCCGTACTTCGTCTTCGAGTTTCGATTTGGGGTTGGTGTCAGCGGACGAATTGCCCTTAGTGCTAGCGGTACTAGTCTCCGAGCGGCGCGAATCATCAATTGCAGCTATGATGGGAACCATTGAAACTCCCACAAAAGCCAAAAGAGCTACCACTAACACAACTTTAACTAACCAGCGATTCCCCGATTGAGACACAATACCTCCGTTAACTTTAGTAACATTATCGACAAAAATCTAAAAATTTAAAAATTTGAAAAACTTTGCGGAATACCGCGTTAAGCATGTGAATTTTATAGCAAATACCAAAAAAATGCCGTAAAACAGAGCAATTACTTTAGGAGCCATTATGAATGATGTACGCAACTAATGCATGAAAATTAATTTTTTTTACTCGCACTACCTGCTGCAATGCTCTCTCTAGAAGCGCACTATCGCACGTCAATACACTTTTCTATTTCATAATTGGCTCGCCTACACCCTTGCTTATAAAATAGACTAATCTTCTGCCTTTAAACAGCAAGAACTGTCAAAATTGTAACTGTGGTATGCTTCCAAAATTAGTATTACATGCATTAAATTACACATTTAGTCTATGTATGCGAATTTTTATTGCCAGTATTGTGCGAGAATTTCCTCTGTTGTAATAACTGGTATCGCGTCTTTAGTATCACATAAGGTACGCTGGAACGGCGGTTATGAAAGAAATATACTTTCACCAACCGCACAAACGCTCTTTCCAGTTTCCTTTGTAAAATCCCACAATGGGATGTATCTCCTAAGCAAGGAGTTTTTTTATGAATTCCGACCTGATGCCGCCTGAACCGTCCAACTCAACAACGTCGATAGATGAAGCATCGAAGAATGCAACCGCCGAGGAACCAACCTCGAAAGAAGCAAATTCGTCTGTGACTTCAAGCGAAACTGCTCAAGATGAAAGCCTTGTCAATCGACAGCAGCCAATTCCCCCGCCAAGCGAACCAATGCAGTACCGAGCCATTGGCTTAGTTCGAGGTCGCTATGTCGCAAGTGAAGAACAGTTTACCCAAGGTTTCCTTGTTACCCCAGATGCCGCCGAACTCGATGCCGTTCTCCTTGGACGGATAATGAGCTTAGTCAAGAACCATCTTGATTTAGAACAAGAACATCTGTGGGTTGTATACCCCCGTACTCGGCAAGAAAACGATAAATTACACCTACAAATAGTCGGTGTTTGGGAGCCTGAAAAACTCGCTAAGACTGGAGCAGATACAGAAAGCCAAGACTCGGAAGCGTATAAAGATGAGTCAAAAAGCACTAATGCTTCATCCGATTCACTGACACCCTCATCCGAAATCCCTGATGGTGGCTTTTCCGTGCGTGGCGAGGTTGTTTACCAGTCTCATGAAGGTGACAGCTTAGTTATTAAAATTAAGCAGGCTCCCCGGAAAAATGACGATAAACCCAAATATTTCAAGCTCAAGCTCAAAGGTAACCTCAATATCAAAGCTGTAGGCAAATTTTGGGACTTACAGGTTAAGCGCGAAGCCGACTTGCTGACAATTGAAACCGCAGAAGCGATCGCAGACCTGCCCAAGAAACGCCGACCTTCCTTCAGTAAAGGTGGTCCAGGTGGCGGTGGCGGTGGCGGTAGACGACCCTTTAATCGCGGTGGTGCTGGTGCTGGTGCTGGTGGCGGCAGTAAAAAGCCATTCCGCAAACCCGTCGGTGGCGAAACCCCGCGTCCGATTAAAAAAGGTGGCGATGCATCTGCTGCGACACGACCAGCCGCACCCAACCCCAGTCGCCCAACGCCTAAACCTATTAAGCGACCGAAGCCGGAAGAGTAGGGAGTTAGGAGTAGGGAGATGTAGAGACGCGTTCCCCGTAAGGGGTTCCCGCAGGGTAACTTCGCGTCTCTCCAGGAGTTAGGAGTTATTTTTTTCTTCCTCTACTCCCTCCTACTCCCCACTACCTCTACTCTAAAACTCCGTCCAACGGTCTTGTGGTAAAAAAGAACGCTCCATTGGAATCGAGGCGACAGGTTCGGTTAAGGTAAATGTACCTGCCTCAATCCATTGTTTTAATTCCTGCGCCACAAGTCTTGAAAGAAACATACTCGCTAATGGGGCTACCCGCACGGTTTTACCTTCGATGGTGATGCGTCCGGTTTTGAGTTGAGCGTAACTGACTAAACCAAATGTCGGACGCACGCGCCGGGGAATTGAAAAATCGACGATTGGCGCAACTAATTCTTTGTCTTGAACTGCACACCGTGCTATAACTTCTTCGTTCAAGACGGGAAACGGTACGCCAACTCCCAACATTAATGACGAACCGTAACTTTTAAAATAACAACCGCGTACCCATCGCGCATCCATTTGTTTCGCGTCGCCAATCAATGCCAAAGTTGCCGACGGACCAATCGGGGTTCGATTTGGCAAGCGTTTTTGTAATGGAAAGTGCTGGGTTCCTTCCCAAGCTACATAACCAATTCCACCACCTAAAAAAATCCGCGTCCCAATGCCGACGAGTTGTAAATCGGGGTCGTTGAGCAACGGTGAAATCGCACCCGGATTTGAATATACGGCGTTTCCCAGACGCGGTTGTAATGGACCGAGATAGGTAAATAGCGGTCGGTCGCCACCGTTAACGCCTACTATAAAATTTTGGTATAGATTGCGCGGGTTAAATAAATAAAACTGATTGATTGTTTCACGAGTAATTGTCGTTTCAAAAGTTGCTCGCGGATAGCAATCGGTTACCTGTCCTTGCGCTCGTAATTGTACGGGCTTTCCTGCTATCAAACTTTCAATTACATGACCGCCACCGCGTTCGGAAATTTCTTCTCCTTCTTTTGATTCGGCCACACAGCTAGCACCAAGATATAAATCGACAGCACCAAATCCAGCATATACTGGTACTCCATCGAGCCAGCAGCGGCGAATTTTGATTGGTGGGTCGGTATGTCCGAGATTGATAATTGCACCGCTTGATTCCATCGGCTCGAAGGTGCCAGTGGTGACGACATCGACTTGTTTGGCGACTTTTGCAACACCAAGTTCGGCAACTTGCGCTTTTAATTCCTCAACGGTTACTACCACGGCTTTGTTTCGGCTGATTTTGTCGTTAATTTCCGCAAGCGATCGCATCTCAACCACCAGTAAAAAAGCATTAATTACCAATCATTATCAATTCGATTCGGAATTTGACATGGCAAAAATCGAGAAATTGTCGTAAATATTATTCTAATTGGGGGATTGGAAACTTTATGTTTATTAATCTTTTAGCGTTGCCAACCCCCCCGTATAGGGAGTGTTTGGAGTAAATCACGCAAAAGGTAGATGTGTTGAGTGAGTAATTCTACTATTTTCATAAATATATAAAAAAATTTAATGAAACAAACTATTAGGGACTGCAAGCTAATTATTTAACCTTTTCCCCTTCGCCTTTGCCGTGCAATATGAATAAAGCGACTATTACGACTCAATTACCAGAAGACGTTCTCATCGATGAATGGCAACCGAGCCTTACTCAATTAGTAACTCAATCTTTGACAAGTGCTGCTGAAATTGCCGATTATTGTGCTTTATCAGCAAGTTCTGTCGATTGTAATGGTGCTTTTCCTAAAACCGAGTTTGAGAAAATAGCATCGGCTGGCTTATTAGCTATACCATTAAGTCGGGAGTTAGGCGGGTGGGGTGCGGGAATTGATGCGAAAGTTACTCACGAAATTTTGATGTTGCTGAAGTTGATTGGACGCGGTAATTTGGCCGTTGGTCGAGTTTATGAGGGACATGTCAACGCACTGCAATTAATTCAAACTTTTGGAACAACCGAACAAATTCAAGCATATGCGAGTGATGCTCTAGCACGGCAGAAAATTTTTGGCGTTTGGAATGCAGAAGCTAGCGATGGTGTCAAAATTATCCCGCTTTCTAGTGCTAAATACAGGCTCGAAGGTTCTAAAACTTTTTGTTCGGGTGCGGGATATGTCGAGCGTCCGTTTGTAAATGGCGTTTTGCCCGATGGTAGCTGGCAAATGTGTATCGTCCCGATGGATGAAGTTGCTACAGTTAGCGATGCAAATTGGTGGCAGCCGATGGGAATGCGAGCAACTGCTAGTTATAAGATTGATTTTAGCGGTGTTGAATTGGATGAAAGTGCTTTGATTGGTAAACCAGGTGACTATTACCGTCAGCCTTGGCTATCAGCAGGAGTAATTCGGTTTGCAGCAGTGCAATTAGGTGGAGCCGAAGCATTATTTGACGAAACGCGCAAGTATCTACAGAAATTAGATTACACAAACGACCCATATCAAAAAGAGCGAATTGGCAAAATGGCGATCGCTATTCATAGCGGTAATCTCTGGTTGCGAGGTGCATCCGATATAGTAGCTGGGTATGCACCAATTTTTGGTGGCTATCCAACGCTGCCAAATCCCAAAGCCGACCAATTGGTTGCTTATACAAATATGGTGCGGACAGCTATCGAACAAATTTGTATTGATGTGATGCAGCACTGCGAACGCTGCGTTGGCACTCGCGGTTTGTTACCACCAAGTCCAATCGAACGAATTATTCGAGATTTGACGCTGTACCTGCGTCAACCTGCTTTTGATGTTGCACTTTCGAGTGTCGGACAGTATGCGCTAACCGAAACAACAGAAGCTCATACGCTTTGGTCTTTATGAATAACCAAATTATGACTTCACCCCTAACCAATCCTAGCGTACCGTTGGTATCAATCGAGTCAATCGCCCAAAGTCCGGTACTTGTGGTTGCACCGCATCCCGATGACGAGACGCTAGGGTGTGGAGGTGCTATAGCATTACTAAATTCTTTGCATTGCGATGTCCGAGTTTTGGTAATTAGCGACGGAACGCGATCGCACCCTCGTTCTTTGAAGTATCCCGCAGCTAAATTACAAAAATTGCGCGAAAGTGAAACGTTAGCAGCTTTGCATTTACTTGGATTAGAAGCTAAGAATGTAACATTTTTGGGTTTGCAAGATGGGTCGATTTCGACGCAATATGAAAGTGCAGTCGCAAGCTGTCGTACTTATTTAGCAGAAATAAACTTTTCTCTTATCTTTTTACCTTGGCGTTATGACCCGCACCCCGACCATCAAGCAAGTTGGCAGTTAATTCAAACTGCACTAGTGAGTTTACCTCAACCGAAAATAATTGAGTATCCAATTTGGGATTGGGATGAAGAACAACGCGGGAACTTACTCGAACAAGCCAAAATTTGGCGGTTGGATATTGGCAAGGTCGTCTTACTCAAACAGCAAGCAATATCGGCTTATCGTTCGCAAATTACCAACTTAATTGATGATGACCCTGAAGGGTTTCGTTTGACACCGTCCATGCTGGCAAACTTTGCTCGTCCTTGGGAAGTTTATATGGAGTTAATTTAAGGAATGTGCTTGCAGCCATTTGTTCATCGCGCAAAGGCGCAAAGGCGCAAAGAAAAGTTAGTATTTTTAGTAGTATCAAAAATTGTATCGACTGTCTCGAAAGTTAAGCGATCGCACAAGTAGTTCCTTGAAGTATACAGTTAAACTAAAGTAAAAAGCATGTAAGCAATGAGAATTTTATGACAGCAAGTGGTATTAGGGAGCAAATCTTAGAGCATCTTGAAGCATTGCCACCAGAGCAGGTGAAAATACTTCTATTTAATTGGTTAAGTACTTCAGATGGGGATTTAGAAGATTTTGAACGGTTATTAACAAATCAACCCAATCAAATAACAGAAGACGCATTTGAGTTTGGGGAGATTGATACAGCATTAGGTTTTCGATCGCTTACTGAAGCTGAAATGATTGAGAAAAGCCTGTCCTCACTTGATGCTTATCGTCGTAATGGCTCAAGCGTGTCGCATGACCGCGTGCGCGAATGGGTGGACAGTCTAGGTACTGATGAAGAACGCCCATGCCCCAGATAGTTTGGACTGATGCAGCAATTGACGACTTGAACCGTCACTATGATTTTATAAAACTTAATAACCTTGAAGCCGCGTCTCGCGCATTAGAGGCAATTGTTTCTTCAGGCGAAAGTCTACAGCAAAATCCACGTAGAGGCGCAATAGTAGATGAAAAAGCTGGGCTGCGAAAACTTTTAGTTCCTTTTGGTAAATACGGTTTTATAATTCACTACATTGTTTTAGAGGATGATGTTGTAATTTTGAATGTTTATCATGGACGAGAAAATCGACCTAGTTAATATTTCTTGTTAACTAACCCCTATTGACAACAATGAAACTAGCAATTTTTGATATTGATGGCACTTTAACCCAAACAAATGATGTCGATAGCGAATGCTTTATCCAAGCATTTGCCTCGGAATTTGAAATCAGAGAAATTAATACAAATTGGTCTACTTACGGGCATACTACAGATTCGGGTATTACTTTACAAATATTTCAAGAGCGTTTTCAACGTATCCCTTCTGCGGATGAATTATCTAGAGTTCAGCATCGTTTTGTTGAGTTTTTACAACAAAATCATCAAGCGATTAGCGCAGTACCCGGAGCAAATTTAATATTACAAAAACTAGTAAAAACAGAAAATTGGGTAATTGCGATCGCATCCGGTGGTTGGCGTGCATCTGCTATTATAAAATTGCAAGTAGCCGGAATTGAAGCTAATTTCCCAGGTGCATTTGCCGATGATGCTATTTCTCGTGAAGATATTGTGAGAACTGCGATATCGCGGGCAAAGGAAACTTACGCACAATCGGATTTTGAAAAAATTGTTTATATCGGTGACGGTATTTGGGATGTTCTCACAGCAATTCAGTTACAATTACCTTTTATTGGTGTTGGGAACGAGCAAAAAACAACGTTAGAGAATGCAGGTGTAGAAAATATAATTGAAGATTTGAACGATTTTGATAATTTTTTAGCAGCTTTGAATACAGCTAGTATTCCCAAGCAGCATAAACCATCAGAAATACAAAAAAACTCGTTGCCACCAAGTTATTTTGAAGCGCTTTATGGCAATAATCCCGACCCTTGGCAGTTTAAAACTAGTGAGTACGAAGCGAAAAAATATACTGCGACAATTGCAGCTTTAACCAAACAACAGTATAAATCTGCCCTGGAAATCGGCGGTTCCATAGGCGTTTTAACCGAAAAACTAGCGCCAATGTGCGATTCGTTACTTTCACTAGATGTATCAAAATTAGCTCAAAACCAAGCTAAAGAGCGATGTCAGCACCTCCCCCATATTCGCTTTGAAATTATGCGCGTCCCGGAACAGTTTCCCCAGGAGATGTTTGATTTAGTTTTAATTTCGGAAGTGGGTTATTACTGGTGTTGGGAAGATTTGCAGAAAGCGCAACAACATATTATTGAGAAACTCGAACCAGGTGGACAATTATTGTTAGTACATTGGACGCAGTTTGCCCGCGATTATCCTTTAAATGGTGATGAAGTTCACGACTCGTTTTTTGAGTTGACACCTACTCTGTTACGGCATCTTAAAGGTATGCGAGAGGAAGAATATCGACTTGATTTGTTTGAGCGAGTTTAGGATTCGTATATGAAACGCACCAAAGCGTAGTCTATGTCATTAATTTTGGGAGGTTGTTCGTAGTTGCGCGCAACTACGAGCTAATCAATTTACCCATCAGAATTAAGTGCTAACAGTCCCAGTCGGACAAAAAAAGAGCATATAATGATGTAATTGTTTTAACAATACTTCTACCAAGTAGAAAATATAGGATAAGCCATTGGAAAGAGGTCGCTATATTAAGCATAAGTAATAATCATATTACAAATTATTAAGCAAGACCAAAGCAGATTTATGCAAAAACTTAAACGAGGTCTCGATAAGCTGCTTTCCGGTCATGATAAAAAGTCAAATCATCATTCTCAAAACAAATCTACTCGTGCTTTAGATCGACTTAACCTTTCATTAGGGGATGTGCGAGATGTTTTTGAGCCTTACTTAGCAATATTTTTAACTGCCGACCGTCAATGGAATCCGGCACAGGTAGGTATAGTCATATCAGCTACCAGTATCGCCGGAATTCTAGCGCAAACGCCTGCGGGTGCATTGGTGGATGCTTCGCGTCACAAAAGATTATTGATTGCGATCGCATCCTTGGCTGTGGCAATTAGTTATTTAATAATTGTCAATTTTACAACATTCGTTGCAGTAATTTTCGCTCAAGCGACCATCGGGATATCGGCAGTCATCATCGGTCCTTTAGTTTCGGCTATCTCCTTGGGGTTAGTAGGAAAAGAGCGTTTAGATAAGCGAGTGGGACGCAATGAAGCATTTAATCATGTAGGTAATGTGTGTGCGGCAATAATTGCTGGTTTGCTAGGACAATTTGTAGGTATTTGGATTTTTTACCTTTTAGTGCTTCTATGCTTTATCTCGGTTGTATCGGTATTTCGGATTCGCTTTCAAGATATCGATGATAAACAAGCACGGGGAGGAAATCAAGACAACGAACAACATGCAACTTTCAAAGACTTGTTGCGCGATCGCTCTTTAATGATTTTCGGTTTAACTGTGGTTTTGTTCTACCTTGGAAATGCTGCACTGCTACCTTTAGTTACCCAAGAACTTACTAAAGGCAATCAAGACTCGACTTCGGTTTACATTTCTGCGGCAATTGTAGTTGCTCAGTTAACCATGATTCCCGTCGCAGCTTGGGCAGGAACAACTGCTAATCGGTGGGGGAGAAAACCATTAATTTTAATTGCTTTTGGTGCAGTTTTAATGAGGGCTGTACTGTATACTTTTAGTCGCAATCCTTGGTTTGTGGTGTCATTACAGGCTTTAGACGGCATCGCGTCCGGTATTTTTACCGTATTAGTTGTATTAATCGTCGCCGACTTGACTCAAAAAACTGGGCGATTTAATTTAGCACAAGGACTCATTAATACTGCGATTGGGATTGGTGCATCATTGAGCAACATCGGCAGCGGTTTTTTGGTGAAAGCAGTAGGATACAACGTTGGTTTTATAACTTTAGCAGGAATTACGGCTGTTGGTTTAGGTTGGACTTGGTTAAGAATGCCGGAAACGAAAAAAGATTCGTAGTTGCGCTGTCTTTGCTCTAACGCACTACAAATCAACTCAACCCAGTACTAAGCAGAAATATAAGTTAAATATATAAGGTTGAATCAAAACTTCAACCGAATCCCCAATTGACTATGCAAACGTCAAATTGTATCAAGTTCGGATGATTACTTATAATAAAACTTTTTTGTGTAGGTTGGGTGGAACGCAGTGAAACCCAACACAACTGTTAGGTTACGCTTCGCTACCCTCCGAGTTCCCCAACGGAGTACACCCAACCGACTTTTATTGTAAGTCTTTAATCGAACATGATATTATTTTCAAAGTTAAAGCACGCTTACGATTTAACACCTCAACTACCCGCGCTCGACTGCTAATTGCAGGCTTGCGGATATAGTTACAAGTGTTATTAACACTAATTTCTTACTTTCCTAATAATTTAACGAAAAGCAGCATTACGCGATAAGTTCCGCTTAACACTAATGGTATATCGCAATTCTGCTATAGCTTCTTCAATATCAACTTTTTGCCAACGAGAAGTCCAAATCCCCTCAAATTCCTGCCGTTCTTCGACTCGTTCAAACAACTTTCCAAAAGTCTGAGGTTGTTGGATTTCTTCAAGCAGCCATTCCGAATTTACACCGAGAACTTCAGCAATATTCGCTACATCTTGATTTTGAGGCTGATGACCGTCGAGTAGCCGCAACCATTGCATTCGTAGCTGATGACGCACTGTAAAGCGAGTTTCTATTGTTGCTGCTGACTCAACTAAAAATGGTTGTTTCTGCTTACCCATTTTTGCCCATTCATTCAATTGATTCGCCAATCCAATATCAGTACGTCCCCTAAGTCTAGCTGAAGTTACGACTCGCACTTTCGGACTGTGACGAAATCGGGCATTAACGCGCACTAAAGCTTGATAGAATGCTACATCTTCAGGAGTTCGCACGGCTGGCAAACCACCTGCCAATGCATACACTTCGGCAGTGACAGCCAAACTCGCACCATAATGCTGATAATGTCGCGGAAAGCGATCGCACTCTTCGGGGTCAATATAACTTTCTAACTCCGCAATCAAATAACGGTAGCCGACTTCGCGCAAATGACAAGCTTTAGCGTAGGGATGTAATGCCGCACGTCCAGCTTTGTCGGTAACAATTCTTCCTCCCACTGCATCTGCACCGCAAGCAATTTCATATATATTGGCAGCAATCCAAGTCTCAGTTACCTGCGAATCCCCATCAGTAGAGGCAATAATTAACCGCTTGCGTCCCAAACTAATTAGTCTGCGGTATGCTTCATCCATCAAAATTTGTCGGACTCGACCAATGTAAGCTTCAGATGGGGGTAAAGTGATTTCGACTACATGCAGGTTGATATCTGGATGTTGAATAGCTTCATTGCGAGCAATATCAGCCGAGCGATCGCTGCAATTATTTGCGAGTAAAATGATTTCGTAGCGTTTTGGGTCTAAGCGCTGTCCTTGCAAATCAACTTGATTTGTCAAAGCTGCGAGAGTTGCATTCAAAGTTTGAGCTTCATTGCGAACGGGTACAATAACGCAAACTTCGCATTCTTGTAAAGGTGGTGTTGTGACTAAAGGTTCAAAGAAGGCGATATTTTGCTGTACAGATGGAAAGTCAGCAACTATTTGCGCCTGCTTACTTTCCATAAAAACCATTTTCCCGTCTCCAGCAGAACTGATAGATAATATTCATCCCCGATTAAAAATTTAAATATTGTAAATCTATTTTGATGCTTTCGTTGCATAGTTCTAATCCACCTAAAGAAGGAAAGAGGAACAGAGCGAGGGGTGAAAGGGGGTAAGGGGGGAAG